>NZ_JAOQJL010000027.1:0-54362 GCF_025566965.1 Blautia ammoniilytica
AAGAACAAGTGTTCTTTTTGCTTTTATGCAATTCATCTCCCACCTGTAGAGGAAGGAGAATTCTTGCTATATATTATGTTAAAGCTTTTGTTTCTACTTGATAAAGCATTGACAGATCACTATCCACCATGACTTGTTTGTTTCTTACTACATAAATCAGATTTTCAATGTCCGGTGGCATGATTTCAACTATTTGTGTTTCCACTGGTTCCATTTCTTTTGCTTTCTGATCCGCCATTCCATCTCCTCTATAACTCGAAATGCCAAACTGGCATTTCAAGTTACTTTATCGCACAATCATTTCTTATGAGTTCCCAAAATCCATGTTCCCATTTTATCCTATTTTTCTCATCCTGCCTACTGCTATTTTTCATACAATAATGAGGTCGCAATTCACGACCTCATCACCTTCATTTAAACATAAATCAATTCCTTGAGAATAATCTCTTCCGCAATCGCTCTGTGCTGATTAGCAGCTCTTACCCATGCCATCTGATCTTTCTCTTTATCCAGTAATGGTTCTTTTTCTTCCAACTGTTTCAGGATCACTTCTTCCCGTTCTCTGGCTGCCTTATCTACTTCCAGAAGATGTTCTCCAATTGTATCCTGTAAAAGCATCACCTGATAGGTTGAATTTCGATGGTTTTTCAGATAATCTCTGCGAAGAAAACCATACTTGCCAAGTTGCTCCATCTGCTCACCGGATTTATAGGTGAGATTCGGAATCAGATATCCATTTACATTCGTATACCTTATATAAATAGGACATTCGCAATCCGCTTTCGCTACTTGCTCATGAACGCAGTTGCTTCGCTGCCTGCGTTCATTTTATTAGCACTCTCCATTTCTCATCATTTTTGACCACAAATTTACGACATTTACGACAAATCTGACACTGCTTTACAATACCAGGCATAATGACTGATGCACCGGAAAGCCTATAAAACAGGCACTTCTAAGATACACAAGACAGGACAAAAATCGACTTCCATTATCAAGAAGTGAGTGCTAATTTTTATGAAGAATTTGTTATCGCTACAAGCCATGAAAAATAAGGAAGTTATCTCTCTGACTCCATATAATATTACTTTGCAGTTTATTTACTTTTATATTAGAACAGGGGAAATCACCTGTCTTTTCCATATCAGAATGTATCACACAGGCGAAAAACTGATCTGCTGTAAATTCTTCCATTCCTTCTACGCTGATATAACGGAATCCATGGAATGTAAAATGCGGTCGAAAAACCTGTTCTTCTCCATTACAGATAAATGTATCGATTGATTTTGCCTGACGAAGTGTCTCCGGATAGAAGTTTCCATCTTTGTCCAGTACCTCTGCATGACGGAGCACAATCTTCTGTCCTTTCTCGCCTTTCACATGAACCTCTACAACGCCAGTCACAATCTGTCCGAAGTCATTCAAGTCGAGCAGCCGCGAGACTTGGCGCGTGATTCTGCTCAGCGTAAGCTGACATATTCTTTGCAGAATCACTGTGCATCCTCGCGGAGCGTTTATCTCAGTCGGAGATTGGACTCCCACTAAGACTAACTTGCTGTTACTCACCACCTGAAAGAGGTGGGAGTCTTCTCGACTGAGATAAACTTTTCACCTTTTGATGTCACAATCAACTCTTTACCCACAATTTTCTCTGTGATACGAACAGGTTCATTCTCCTGTGCTGTTAATACTGCTTTGTCAAAATCTTTAACAATAACATTTCCTTCTGTGATTTCCGGCGCATCTGTATCGATTGTCGATTCTATTTTCCAGGAAAATCTTGGTGCTTTCTCTGTAAGCCCCATTGGATTTTCTCTGTATTCTGTCCAAAAAAAAGATTTGAAAGGTATCAGCCAGAAGGTTCTCACTGACAGCCTAAGATTAATGGAAGAAGATGGAATCTGCCCAATACCACCGCAGATACTGTCGGGGTCCATATGCACCCGGGCGTCAAATCCCACGAAAGGGCGGCCAGAGTCTTGATCGAATATTTGCCTGTATCAGGAAATAGATATTACTTTTCCAATGAACAGAATTTCATCATTGTTTCTGTCATAGATCAGAAATGCAAATGGGCGAGTAAGCTCCACGGTTTTGATAATCGGTTCATTTTCCACCGCAGCAGACATACATTCCATGGTAACTGCCGTCACTGCTGCTGCCTTCGTGCCGTTTTCATCCAACTCCAGTTTTGTTTTCTGCAGTATCGTATCCACATTTACATTTTGGTCTACAATACCGGAGAGATCAGAATTGCTGGAAAATAGATTGTCCAGCCCCATGCTTGAGAGCATATCGTTTAGAACAGTGCTCGTCTCAAAGTTAAGTTTTGGCATCTTGCAATCAACTTCATCATATTCTGGATTGGATTTCAGAAGTCCGCCAATATCCAGATCCTCAAGGTTGAAATCACCTTCATCATTTGGCAGGATGCCTATGAAACTTAGCCCGTTGGCATAATCCCTGCCAAAAGCAGTAGCCTTGTCATTTTCATAATACCTGTCTCCTGTACAGGTCATGTATTTTGTTTTTTCTTTTTTTCCAAAACTTTCTTCTGTATCAGAAACATTCCAAGGTTCCCCACTCCATCCGGACTCAAAATACAGGGAATTGGTCAGGCACAGTCCCGTATTGTCATTGATCAGATCCGGCGTAATGATCTTCGGGATCAGCCCTTCTGTATTTTTGTCACACCAGGAATTGATGACATCACATGTTTTCTCCGCGGCAGAAAAATCCACAGCTTCCACTTCTGCCCCAAAACTATCCGATACCGTATTCTTGAATTTCTCCTGAAGTGTTAACCCATTATCCAACCAAATCGCATCTGCTATCTTTACTTTTGACTGATATCCGTAACTCTCATCTTCAGTATTATATGCCTTAATTTTGTCCAGATACTCCTTTGCATAGGTGGCAAAATCATTGGTTCCCAGGTAATCATCCAAAATTTCTTTTGTCTCTCCTTTCGCACCTTCTGCAATCATGCCGAGTGCAAAGTTCAAACTTGTCGGACTGAACATGATGTTTTTACCGAAAGCTTCCGCTGAGAGCATGTCTGTCATTTTTACTGAATTTTGTAATACTGTAGTTTTGTTAATATTGGTTTCATTTTGCATGTATTCATCTGAAGTAAGGATTTCGCTGGCTGCTGCGGTATCAACATATACGTTGACGACTGGCATCACTGCTGCCATCGCTGTCATTATACCAGCCAGAAGTTGGTTTCTTCTCATAAGGCATTTCCTCCTTTGGCATTTCCTCCTTTGGCATTTCCTCCTTTGGCATTTTCTCCTTTGGCATTTTCTATAGTTTAACATGCTAGTCTTCTTGCTGTGTAATTTCGGAAAACCAAATATCTGAAGCCTGTTTCATGACAGCCGAAATTTAAGCCGAATCAAGTAAGTCCAACTTTCGGTGATGCGTTGACTGTATGTATTTCATAGGGTCTGATTCTGATGTTTCCCCAAGTCATATTTTATGTTCTCACAGCTGAAATATCCCCTGTCCAGAATGAATCCGATCTTCTTATAACCATATCCAAATGCTTTATCCAGCATGAACCGAAGCTGGGAGATATTTCAGGAAATTCACCAACACTATCTTGCAGGAACATTATCTGATACAGTGAATTTCTATGATTTTTCAAATAATCTCTGCTTGAAAATCCATACTTGCCAAGTTGTTCTATCTGCTCGCCCGATTTATAGGTGCGATTGGAAATCAGATATCCATTCACATTTGTATAAGTCAGTTTCCAGGATTAACTATCTTTTCTCAAAATTTAAAAATGTCTCAACACGCTTTCTTTAATATTATTTTGTCATTGGAAGTTTATTACATTCTATAATTATTTTCTCACATCTGTCATAACCAAGCTGGGAACTGTTCAGGCATAGCGTATAATTGCTGGCTTTTCCCCATTTCTGCTCTGTATAAAAGTTATAATTTGTCATACGTCGCTTATCTGTGTCTGCCATCATTTTGACTGCTTCCTTCTCCCCTACATTATATAAGCGAATAATGCGCTGTATTTTTTTCGGCATATTCCCATGAATAAACACATTCAGTACATCGTCCCGGTCTTTCAGAATATAATCTGCATTTCTTCCAATAATCACACAGGACTCCTTCTGAGCCAAATCAAGAATAACCTTTCTCTGTGCCTCGTATACCATATCCTCTACTGATTTTCCTGTAATGTCACGCCCGGCAAATGCATACGCAAATAGTCCTTTCTTCGGAGATAACTCAGCATTTTCCTGAATATATTCCGGTGATAAGCCAGATTTTTCTGCAATCTCATTAATAACATTTTTATCATAATAGGCAATACCCAGTTTCTTTGCTACCTCTTCACCGATAAAACGTCCGCCGCTTCCAAATTCTCTGCTGATCGTAATGATTCTTTTTGTCATCTCAGACTCCCCCTTAATTCAAAATATCCACTTTATTTTTCCTGATTTTCTTTAAAAATACATATCCCACCAGGCATGAGATCACCTCTGTAATCGGAAATGCCCACCAGATTAATGCAACTCCTGCCTGACCATTTCTGACAAACAGTGAAAAGATTCCAGCCAGCGGCAGAATGATAATAAGCTGTCTTAACAAAGAAATAACCAATGATTCCAAGCCGCCATTCAACGCCTGATAAATGCCCTGATAAGCAACATTAATTCCGGAAAACAGAAAACTGACAGAGATCACTCTCATCGCGCTGATAAAAAAGTCTCTTGACTGTCCCGCATTAAACAATGTTGCAAACGCTCCAGGGAAGATCTCTGTGATTGCAATTCCCAGAATCATTAATACAATGGTATAGATAAGCCCATATTTGATTCCATCCTGAATTCTCTTCTTGCTCCGCATTCCATAAGCAAATGCAATGATCGGTGTGATCGCATCTCGTAAACCAAAAGCAAGAAACAGAACAAACTGCTGAACTTTATAGAACAATCCATAAGCTGTCTGCGCAGACGGATTAAATTTCAGTATCAGATTCATCACATAAACCATAATAGACATCAACGCCTGTGCAATAATTGCCGGAAGTCCGATTGCATAGATTTCTTTTATAACCTTGGCATCTGGCTTCATATATTTCACCCCATGCTGGAATTCCTTATTCAGTTTGATATGAAAAATAAGCAGTAATACTGCGGATGCTACCTGCCCAATTACAGTCGCGTAAGCAGCACCTTTTACTCCCATTTCAGGGCAAGGTCCAATACCATAGATCATGATCGGATCAAGAATAATATTTACTAACGCACCAACAATCTGTCCGATTGTAGAATAAAAAGAACGCCCTGTTGCCTGTAATAACTTTTCAAATAATGAAAAGAAAACAATTCCAAAAGAAATCACACAGCATATTCTCAGATAACTAACTCCCATCTCAAGTACTTCTGCATCAACTGTTTGTGATGAAATATATACTCTCACACCAAAGATACCAAACAATAAGCAGAGCACATAAATGATCACTCCCAGAAACAGGCTGTTTCCTGCTACCTTTGCTGCTTTTTTACTGTTTTCCTGTCCAAGTGTCCTTGCAAGAAGTGCATTGGTTCCTACACCGGTTCCAACTCCCACCGCAACCATAAGCATTTGAACCGGAAATACCAATGTTAATGCATTTAATGCCGCTTCACTACCTACTCTCATATTTCCCACAAATGCACTGTCTACAATGTTATAAACCGCCTGCAATGCCATGGATAAGATCATCGGGATTCCCATTTGGATCATCAGCTTACTCACTGGCATCTCCTTCATTTTATTGCTTTCCGCCATTTTATTTTAGCTCCTCTCTTTTTGGCACAAAAAAAGTGTGCACCTTGTCATATAAGCTGGACTTACGCTAAAAGGCTACACACTTTTTCATGGCAAATATTATATTTTAACAAAAAACGAGCAGCTAGTAAACTGGATTTACGCTTACTCGCTACTCGTTTGGTGTAATTATATTTCCTGTTTTTCAAAAAGTCAAACAAAATTTTTCTTACATTTTTTTTGTAATGCCATAAGGAGGCCTTATGAATTCCAGAAACAAACTGGCAGAAAGGCCAATCCGACCTTTACTGTACACAATGGCAGTTCCTCTAATGCTGTCATTGCTTGTATTAATATGATCAGTGCAGCTATCCGCCAACTGATATTACTGGTTCCCTGCCTCTGGATTTTCGTAGAGATTTCTGACATTTCACATAGCTGGTATGCATTCTGGCTTCTTCTTTTGTCAGACACAATCTCAATCTTGCATCTGAGTTTGAGACAGGAACATATATTTTTTCTTTTTCATCTTCTACCGGCTTCATCAGATAATACAATTTGTTATTTTTTTCGTCCTGTGGATTCAAATATAAAATATTATCTATTTTGCATATACCTGTAACAGGCTTGCTGACAAGATCTCCAATTTCATATTTCACAAAATTCTCTCCTTACTGATTGGCACATTTATTCCGTAAAAGTATAACGTACAAAAGAACCATGATTATCTCCTGTCACTATTACAATATCCCCACTCTCATTACATGTGGATTCCAGAATTGGATATCTTCCATTTTCTTTTACATAGGCTTCCGGACTATCTGCTTCTGCCTCGATCAGAGTTTTTTTACTATACTGCTCTCCTCCACAAGGATTGATTTCCTCAATAAAGATTTCATACTCATGCATATACGATTCCTCCTGAAATAATTTTTATAAAATGAGCAGCGGCATATGTTGCTTTCCTGCACCATTGCGCTGCTCATCTTTATTTTCATTATAAAACTATTTCATTTTGATTTCAAAAGCGTTTTTTGCCAAAATGCCTGTTCTGTTTTTAGGCAGTATTACCTATGTATTTACACAGAGTCAGACTTCTTTACTGAGATAAAACTATCACTTATACCAAATTCTCAGGCATTTCACCTTGATATTCGATGGATCTGCTATTAGTTTTCCTATATTGAGAGTCATAGTTTTTGTCTTTCCAGGCTTTATATTTACTTTGAACGTCTTGGTACGGGTCATTGTTTCGTTGATGGTCATGGTAAACTTAAGCTTCACTTTGGTGATGGTAGATTTGGATTTGTTGGTAAATTTAGTCCTGTAATAGGTTTTACCGGAGGTTGGATAATATTTATAACCTGTCACCTTCACCTGCAGTTGTTTCAAAGTGGGCTTTGGTGCAGACTTTTTACCTACGATCACAGTAATCGTCCTTCGCTTGCCATTTACCAGAGCGCTTACCTTCGCAGTTCCGGGTTTCTTTGCTATAATAAATCCGCCGGCTGCATCAACGATCTTTTTATTGCTGGATTTTACTTTTTTGATCGTAATGCTTCCGCCACCTGTTTTGAAAACGTAACTGGAAAACATTGTTGTGTCCCCTACCTTAAGGGAAATGGATTTGGCAACTGTAATAACTGTTTTTGACACAGTAAAGGAAACCTTCCGGGTTTGATTGCCATATTTAAAAATAAGCTCTGCTGAACCGGCTTTATAAAAATAAACGTTTACATCAACACTATCACCAGATCCTGGAGTAATTCCTGTAACCTTTCCAACTGATGAATCTGAAATGCTTACAGAATATTTGGATGTGTCCTTCAGCGGATCTAATATATATGGATCATCCACTGTTACCAGAAATGTTCCTGTAGTTTTATCATAACTTTTTTCAGGCGGATAAATAGTTATGTCCGCATTTTTCCGATTTTCCCGAACATTAACTGTAATGTTGAAATCCACATACGACTCAGAAATATAGCTATCGTAATATGTAAATATTTCCATAAATTCCAGTTCATCCGATTCATTAAAAGTACCAGAACCCTGGAGTACATTGCTGCCATTTGGATATAAATATGTGCTGTTGTCACCCAGCCATACGCTTACCCGGCCAGGAGTCAGTTCAGTATTGGGGAAAGTCATAGTCACATCTACTCTGTAATCCATGGACTCCTCTGACGGAACCTGATATCCAAGATAATACCGAAATGAATTTCCACTTTGCACATCCATGGTTCCTGTCCCACTAAGCTTAAATCCGTCCTGGGTATTCTCCCTGATGATCGCCGCCTGTACTCGCTGCTGCCCAAAGCAAAGCAACATAAAGATTGCAATTACAAATACCAAAATGTATTTTTTCCATCTGGTTAAATTTCTTTTCATAATCATAAAAAATCCCCTCCCTTTTATCTTTACACAGACTATGATATTGCTTACAATCAGTGTATATAGTTGAAAGGGATTTTTCCATTAACCATTCGTTAGTTTTTTAAGAAGATTTAAAAAGGAGATTGTACAACATGAATATAAGAACTGCCACATTCAACGATCTTGAACAAATTTCAGAAGTAGAAGCTCAGTGTTTTCCTGCTGCCGAAGCAGCAACCAAAGAAGAATTTGCTGATAGACTCCATTATTACGGTGATCATTTCTGGCTGATGTTCGATCATGAAAAATTGATCGCCTTTGTTGATGGCTTTGTTACAGATGAACCGGATCTATATGATGAAATGTATGAAAAAGCCTCTCTGCATAACCCTCAGGGTGCCTGGCAGATGATCTTTGGGGTTAATACCCTTCCCTCCTATCGTTGCCAAGGTTATGCAGGACAGCTGATTCAATATGCCATTGACACCGCCCGGAAGCAGCACCGAAAAGGCCTTGTTCTCACCTGCAAAGACCGTCTGGTATCTTATTACTCCAAGTTTGGTTTTACAGACGAAGGCATCTCCGAAAAATCTGTACACGGAAATGCTGTATGGCACCAGATGCGCCTTACTTTCTAATAATTGAAACGGCCGGAAATCTCCGACCGTTTTCACCTAAAATTAATCCTGTGGATGTATCACCACTTTGATAGATTCACTGGACATCTGCATAAGAATAGCGTCTTCCAGATGCTCCAGATCATAATGATGAGTGATTAATTTTTCAATCTCCAGCCGTCCACTGTTGATCAGATTTACTGCTCTCTGGTGAGTATCCGGATTGATAATAGAACCACGCACAGTAAGCTCTTTTTTATAAACATCAAATAATGGAAGAGGTGCCGTTCCTTCTACTGGCGGTACGCTGAACAGCACTACAGTACCGCCTGCACCTGCCATTTCGATGGCCTGCTGTGCGATCTTTGGATTCCCCACACACTCGATGACACAATCTGTTCCTTCATTGCCTGTGATCTGAAAAATCGCCTGGGCCAGATCTTCATGGATAGGATCAACAGCTGCATCTGCCCCTACACTAAGACCAATCTTACGTCTCATCTCAATTGGCTCACTAAGGATTACGGTAGATGCGCCTTTTAATTTGGCCAGCTGGATCATAAGCTGACCGATAGCACCACCACCGATTACCAGTACTGTCTGTCCTGGAATAATATCTGTCCTGTCAATCCCATGGATCGCACAGGCCAGAGGTTCAGCCATGGCAGCCACATCAAAAGGAACATCTTTATTTAATTTGTAACATTGATTCTCTGGTGCTACAGAATACTCTGCAAAACCACCATTTACATTCACTCCAAGAGCAAATAAATGCTCGCAATTCTGCTTTTTTCCCATGCGGCATGGGCGACATTTCCCACAGTACATATTAGGATCCAGGGTTACATGATCCCCTACTGACACTTCTGTTACCTCAGATCCTACCGCAGTAACCACACCAGAATACTCATGTCCCAATACAACCGGAGGAGTTACATCTGCTGAGCCCTTTTCTCCATGATAAATATGTACATCTGTTCCGCAGATTCCTGCTGCCATATTCTGTATCATTACCTGATGTGGCTCCAATTCTTTAAATTCCATATCACGGACTTCAAACTTTTTTTCTTTGTCCGCTCCTAAAAAATATGCTCCTCGCATGTCCTAATACCTCCCATTACTTTAATGTTCTATGTAAATAATCCAGGATCAGATCCTTTACTTCAGTCTGTGAAAATGCTGCATCTGCATGGTCTACCCCATCAATCAGTACAAATTCTGTGGGAACACCTTCCTTTTCAAGTTTTTCATACAGAATATCACTGTGAAATACTGGAACCTGTGTATCTTTTGTTCCATGAAGCAGGAGAAATGGAGGCGTTTCCTCGGTAATGTAAAATCTTGGATCCATCTTCTCACCGATTGTCTTTTCATGGCGCAGGTGATTCACTCCTGCTGCCAGTGACTGCGGTTCCAGTTTCCCTCGTAACAAAAACTGCTCTTTTTCATCATAAGAATCCAGGCTTTCCCTGCCCTCAAAATTCATCATATCCACAGCTCCGTAGAAGATCACTGCTGACTGCACTGCCGAACTTTCATCCAGGTATTCACCTTTTTCAAATTCCTTACGATCTCCGGTGGCTGCCACAAGTGAAGCCAGATGTCCTCCTGCCGACTCTCCCATCACTGCAATCCTGTCAGGATCGATATTCCACTCACAGGCATGGGCTCGCAGGTACCGAATCGCCTGCTTCACATCCATCAGCATTTCCGGGAAAAACCAGGTTGCCGGAAGGCTGTAGGAAACACTTGCCACCACATAGCCTTTCTTTGCATAGTAAGACAACTCCGGAAGCCATACATTCTGGTCTACCTCTGTCCATCCACCGCCTGTGATCCACAGGATACAAGGCTGGGGCGCGGGCTTATCATCATATTCAAAAAATGCTCTCTGATGAAGAATGCTCATCTTTAAAGGAACTCTGGTTGCATTACACCAATAAGGTTTCTGGGAGAATACCAGATCTGTGCACTGAAGGATCACAGGTTCTTTTGTTTCTACTTTTATGATTCTCTTCACATTGACCACCTTCCCGTATTATGGTTTCATTCTTTTTCCACAACAGAAGCAGCATGTTTTCTGGAAGCATAATCCATACCAACTGCAAGGATCAGTACAACACCGTTCATTACATACTGCCAGTAAGTATCCAATCCCAAAAGTGTAAGTCCGTTATTCAGGATACCGATAATCAATACGCCAAATACCACTGAAAACAATCTTCCGGCACCACCGCTTACAGATACACCACCTAATACAACAGCTGTAATTACCTCGAACTCGAAGCCACGGCCTGTATTCGGTGTTCCGGACATCAGACGGGAAAGCATAAGAAGTCCGGCTACACAGGCAAACACAGAGCTCATAATATAGGCCATGATCTTTACTTTATCAACATTGATTCCGGAAAGTCTTACAGCCTCTTCATTTCCGCCAATAGCATACAAGCTACGCCCGAAAACGGTTTTCTTTAAAATAAAGGCACCAAGTACAAACATCAGAATCATGATCAGCGTAGGAATAGGAAGCATTCCAATATACCCCTGTCCCATAAGTGCAAATCCATCACTGAAGCCAAATACTGGCTGACCACCGGAGATCAGATATGCAGCGCCATAAAGGATATTCATAAAAGCCATTGTTGCGATCATCGGCGGGATATTATACTTTGTGATCAGGAAGCCATTACAAAAACCAACTACTGCAGACATAAGTAGACTGATCAAGATTGCCAAGATCGGATGCACACCCATTTTTACCATCATGGTTGGACAGAGTACATTTACAAGTTCAATAGTGGAACCAATGGACAAATCAATCCCACCGGTAAGGATGATCATCATCATTCCAACTGCCGCAATTCCACGAAAGGAAATCTGCCTGGTGATATTTAGAAGATTATTCAGGTTCAGAAATGCCGGTGACAAAATACTGAATACAATAAACAGCGCCACAAATGCAAATACAATAATATTTTGGTTCATCCATGATTTTACATTTTTCTTATTCATCTTTTATGCCCTTTTCTTTATAAAATTCTATTTAAAGGAATCATCTGAAAATATTATTCTGTCCTAACCCTGGGATGCCAGGGACATTACCGCCTCCTGACAGAATTCTGCTTTTGACAGTTCCCCTGTTACACGACCTTCGCAGAATACTACGATCCTGTCGGACATTCCCAGAAGTTCCTCCATATCAGAAGAAATCATGATAATGGATTTCCCTGCCTGTATTAGTTCATTCATGATCCCATATATTTCCTGCTTTGCCCCTACGTCAATACCACGGGTAGGCTCATCCAGTATGATCACATCCGGATTCTTTGCCAGCCACTTGGCAATAACCACCTTTTGTTGATTTCCACCAGACAAGTTTTTACAGATCTGTCTGTCGGAAGGTGTTTTGATTGCCAGTGCTTTAATGTATTCACCAACAATATTTTTTGCTTTTGTATAATCGATCACATCATGTTTCGAGATCTGAAGCAGACTGGGGAAATATATATTCTCCCCCACAGACATATGAAGCATCAGACCCTGCTTCTTTCTGTCCTCAGGTGCAAGAGCGATTCCCTGCTCAATGGCATCCTTTGGATTTTTAACCTTTAACTCTTTTCCTTTGTAAGTGATGGTACCGCCGGTTTTTCCTGTGATCCCGCAGACCAGCTGCACAGACTCAGTCCTTCCGGCTCCTACCAGGCCGCCAAATCCCAGGATTTCACCTTTACGAAGCTGAAAAGATACATCCTTTACACCTGGTCCTTTCAGATGCTGTACGTCCATCACAACTTCCGTCTGTTCCTGCTTGTCCAACTTTGGATACTGCTCCGTCAGCTCTCTTCCTACCATCATGGAAATCAGTTCCTGACGGTTGGTATCACAGGTGTTTACTGTTTTGATCATTTTTCCGTCCCTCAGGATTGATACCCTGTCTGTAATCTCAAAGATTTCATCCAACCTGTGGGAAATATATATAATGGTAACACCTGAGGCTTTCAGCTTTTTAATGATCTTAAACATGATCTCCACTTCATTGGTAGTAAGAGAAGCAGACGGTTCGTCCATTACCAGGATCTTAACCTTATGGGACAAAGCCTTTGCAATCTCTACCAGCTGCTGATAGCCTGTTGTCAGTGTTCTTACATTCGCCGTCACATCAATATTTATTCCAAGCTGTTCAAATATTTTCTGGCTTTCACTCACCATAGCTTTCATATCAATCATTCCGTGTGTGCGGATCGGACTTCCAAGGAAGACATTTTCCGCAATAGATATGTCGTTTACCAGATTGAATTCCTGGTAAATAACAGCAACTCCCTGCTCCTTTGCAATAGCAGGTGTCAAATTATTAGTATATTCTTTTCCATCTATCAGAATCGTTCCGGATGTAGGAATCACAGCACCTGTGGTAGATTTAATCAATGTGGATTTCCCGGCTCCGTTCTCACCGGCCAGCGCATGGACTTCTCCTGCACGGAACGCAAGACTGACATTATCAAGTGCCACAACACCTGCGTATTTCTTTGTGATATTTTTAAATTCCAATATATTTTTCGTACTTTCCATATGCCAACCTCTTGAATATCTTTTGCTCGTTGTAACTGTCCAGTACCCTTGTGAGATACTGCCTGCTGAATCGTTACTGCCTGTTGTCTTAAATTATGCAGGGACCTGCCTGAGGCTTCCTTTGCACGATATTCACCGTTGTTGCCTCTTCTGCCTGTACAGGTGCCCTGCATACACATGTTTACTTGCTGAGTTTACTCAGATCTATCTGATCTTCATATTTCCATTCTTTCAGCCAGTCTTCCATAGTATCAACAGTTACCAGCTCATTTGGTGTTACCTGATCTTTTTCTGTGATTCCATTATTCAGAGAATCAAGGATAACTTCTACGATACCATCTCCAAGCTGCCAGCCTGCGCCAAATGCAACTTCCGCTTTGATGGGGTCGCCGTTTGCCATCAGCTGAAGGGCTTCGATAGTACCGTCAACTGCAAAAATACCAAATCCTTCCTGCTTGCCGGCTGCTTTTACTGCCTGGTTAGCACCAATACCGCCGCCATCACCGATGGACATGATCACTTTCATATCCGGATATGTTTGCAGCCAGTTCTCTACGATGGTCATTGCCTTATCTGCAACTACACAGGAATCCTCAACAACAAGTTCTGCATCTGGAGCATTCTCTGCCAGGGCTTTTTTCATTGCCTCTCCACGATCTTTACATTCCTGGTTCTCATAGAAAGTAAGAAGACCAACCTGTGCTTTTCCGTCATAATTATCATTAATAAACTGAGCTGCCTGCTCACCGATCAACTGTCCTGCACCTGCATTATCATTTGTATAGGATACATCATATGTGTTGGTATGCACGCCGTAACACATAACCATGATTCCTGCATCCTGGGCATCTTTGATAGCACTTTCTACAGAATTGATATCAATTGCAGAAACGATAATGGCATCCTTTTTCTGCTGAATGAAATCCTCGATCTGTGCAACCTGCGTAGATGGATCATTATTAGCTGCAACAACGGTAAAGGTACTTCCCATTTCTTCACCCTTCTTCTGTACCTCGTCACAAACCTCTGCCCAAATTGGATTGGTCAGATCCGCTACTGTCATACCGATCTCATAGCTTTTTGCCTCTTCGCTCTTAGCCTCCTCTGCTGAAGCTGGAACTGCCAGAACAGATGTGCCGATTAACGCTGCTACTAAAGTCCCTCTCAATACATTACGTTTCATGAATGCTCCTCCTTTGTTTTATAAATATATTTTATAAATGTTTCTTGATATATTTGATGATATCATTGTATTTATTTACTGTCAATCATCGAATTGCCGATTCTATTTGTGCATATTTACCATATTTCTTTTTGTTTTATGTATTCTCAAAGCAGTTATTTTTACAAAATGCTTTATATATCTCTTTTCAAGCCACGGTTATAAGGTTTTATACATCACTTTTCTCTCATTTTCAGCCTTTCACAGATTTCTTTTTCGCTTTTTTACATGAGTTTTACATTTATTTACGATTATTTATATGATTCCTTCTTCTTTTTCACCTTATTTAGCTATATTTTCTTATTTTCCCTATTCACTTTTGTAAATATATTTGTTATAATTATAACAAAATCAAGATCTTTCACAGGAGATGTATTATGGGGATTACAACTTCAGAATTGAAGCAATTGAATTGCGATATGGTATATCGGATGATTTATGAGAATAACGGCATCACCAAGCAAATGATTGCCAAAGAGTTGAGATTTTCATTGCCTACAATTTCACAGAATCTGGGATATCTGCTGGAGCAGGATAAGATCCACTGCAGTTCCCACAGAGCTGCAACCGGCGGCAGACCGGCACAGTTATATAAATTTAACTATAATTCCAGAATCACTATTTCTGTAGAGCTTCTCGCCAACATGCTGAATGTGGCTGCAGTCAATCTGGCAGGGGAGATCATCGCCGAATCCAGCCTTGACCTGGTTTTTACAAATGACCCTCTTTATTTTGAAACCTTCAGTTCCTGGGTGAATCATTTTATTGCTTCACTAAGCTGCAGGCCTGAACAGATCCTGGGCATTACAATTGCCATTCAGGGTGTGGTTGATGCAGATCAGGAACATATTTCTTTCGGCACCCTGTTGTCTAGCAGTACTTTTGTAAGGACTGATTTTGCACAGCACTTTCAATATCCGGTGTCTCTGATCCATGATGCAGAAGCAGCTGGGATCGCTGAGAGCTGGCACAGTGCTCCGGATATGAATGCTATCTACCTTTCCCTGAATGCCAACCTGGGCTGTGCGGTGATCGTCAATGGTCAGATCATGAGATCCAGACATCTGAGCAGCGGTGTTATGGAGCATCTTACACTGTACCCCAATGGTATTCCCTGCTACTGTGGGAAGTGTGGCTGTGCAGAAAGCTATTGTTCTGCTAATACCCTGATCCGAAAATCCGGTCTGAGCCTGCCTTTATTCTTTCAGAAGGTTCGGGACAAAAATATCAAATACCTGCCAATCTGGCAGCGATACCTGCAAGATCTGGCACTTATGATCGATGATGTACGGATGGTCATCGGTGGTGATGTGATCATCGGCGGTCTGCTGACCCCATACCTTACAGATGAAGATCTGGATTCCATCAAAGACAGCGTATACTCTCTTACCACCTTTAAAAATGCAGACTTCACTATCAGTAAGGGTAAATATGGCAAGAAAGCCACTCTCATCGGTACTGCGCTCACCCGCATAACGGATTACCTGAAAGAAGAGCGCCTGGTTGACTGATCAGATACTTAAATTCATTTACGTAAAAAGACCGCCGCTGTACCTGGCAGCGACGGTCTTTTTACAACAACATTCATACATAAACAACGGCTCTTTATTCGGCAGCCTCTTCTTCCTTCGGCTCTTCTTCAGGAACAACATTGTGTACCTCGGAAACCACAACTACAGTAGCATTCAGATCTGTACGCAGATCTACATCCTTATCCTGTGCAATTGGCAGATCCTTAACTTTGATGCTGTCACCTATATGCATATCTCCAACATCTACCTCGATCTTCTCCACCAGTGCAGCCGGCAAAGCCTTATAAGCAATCTCTTCCAGCAAAAGCTGTACCACTCCATCTGTTACTTTATCATGGTTCAGAAGAACAACCTCTGCAACAGAATGTACTTTTTCATTGCTTACCAGAGCCTGGAAATCGATCTCATCTACCTGTCCTTTTAACGGGTTAAATTCCACGTCCTTAATCAGTACATCATACTTTGTACCGTCCACATCCAACATGATCTGGCTGCCCTTACTGCTTGTTTTCAGCAGCTTATCCAGATCCTTCTTAACGATCTTGACGGGAATGGATTCTTTTATTTCTCTTCCAAAGATATTACCGGTAACAAATCCTTCTCTTCTTAATTTTTTGGCTTTGACATCCATGCTTCTTTTTTCAGCTTTTAAAGTATTCATTTATCTTTTCCTCCAAAAATCTGATTTGCTCAATAGCCTTCACCCCGATCTTCCAGGGAGGTTTTATTAAGTAGCTTTCCTTTGTTACAATCGTATTATAACACCTATATCAATTTCAGATTCACCAATTTTATTTTTTTTCATCTGTAATTTTTGTCAGTTTTTAATCTTGTATTTTCCCGCCACCCTGCTTACGATTTTCTGCCACATCTCCCACGATTTTCTTTGTATTACTTTTGCTTTTGGTGTATTGTATTATTAAATGCAGCCACTTTATTTTTAATCTTATTTTAATCTTTCTTCAAAGTCACTTTAAGGAACCACTGGTAGATTATAACAGTCAACTGATACAAAACTTTGATTGAAAGGAAAAGGAAAATATGGACCAGTTAGAAAAAGTAGATAAGTTAAGAGAAAGAGCAAATGTCAGCTATGAAGAAGCAAAAGAAGCCCTGGAAGCAAGTAACTGGGATCTTCTGGATGCTATGGTATATCTTGAAAAGCATGGGAAGGCAGAGCCTCCTGAACAGGAAACCGCATCCTCTGCCTCCCAGGAAACTCCCCAGTATGTATCGGTTAAGGAAAAGGTAGAAGAACAGGAAAAAGAATCTTCTGAGGGGCTTCTTACCAAGCTGGCAAAGATATGCAAGGTGCTGTTCCGCATGAGCAAAGAAAACAGTTTCTGTGTGAATCGTCATGACAAAGAACTGATCCGCATACCCGCCTGGGTACTGATCCTGGCTCTGCTGTTTGCATGGAAAATAGTACTTCCGGCAGTGGTCATCGCCTTGTTCTTTGACTGCCGATATTCTTTCTCAGGAAAGGATGACCTTTCCCCGGCAAACAAAGCTATGGACAAAGCCAGCGAATTTGCCGGAAAAGTAAAAAGCGAATTTGAAAGCAGGTAAATTCTAATCATGAATGAACATATTCTAATTGTAGAAGACGAAGAAAAACTGGCCAGATTTGTGGAGCTTGAACTGCTCCACGAAGGCTACCAGGTCAGCAAATCATCCAACGGAAGAGAAGCCCTTGCCATGGCTGTGGCAGGGGATTTTGACCTTATCCTTCTGGATATCATGCTTCCAGGCCTGAATGGTCTGGAGGTTTTAAGGCGGCTTCTGCAGGATCATCCTACGCCTGTGATCCTGCTCACTGCCCGTGACGCAGTCATGGACAAGGTAGCCGGGCTTGATGCAGGTGCTGTAGATTACATTACCAAGCCATTTGCTATCGAAGAATTACTGGCAAGGATCCGCGTAGCCATAAAGCTGCACAGGAATTTTAACAAAGGAACTGTGCCAGAGGCAGAAGACGGTCTTCTTCGCTGGGGACACCTTACCCTAAATGAAAAGAAGCACCAGGTTACTTATGACAACCACCAGATCAGCCTTACCAACAGGGAATTCCAGATGCTGAAGGTTCTTCTGGAAAACCAGGATATTGTACTGACCCGGGATGTTCTCCTGGAGCGTGTTTGCGGATATGATTATGTAGGCGAAACCAATGTTGTAGACGTATATATCCGTTTTCTCCGTTCCAAGATCGATCAGGTTTTCCAGGTCAAAATGATCCAGACCGTCCGGGGCGTAGGCTATGTGATCAAATCGGAAGAGTGAAAAATGCAGAAAAATAATACTCAGACCAAACGTATGACCTCCATTGCAAGGAAGCTGCACAGGTCATTGATTCGGAAGAAGATCTCCATGTATACAGGCTTTGATTTTCTTCTTTTTGTGCTTCTGCTTGTTGGCTGGCTGGCCAGTCTGGAATACCACACCTTTGGTAAATTCATCCTGTCGTACAACCGTTATTTCCATATTCCATCTGGAAGTACGCATTGGTTTCGGGATCTTGTTTACATTGTATCCGATCAAAAAGAAAAGATCCTGCTGAAGGTTCCCCTTGCGGATCTGATCATTGTGCTGTGTATCACAACAGGTATCCTGTTTTTACTACAGCTTCTGTTTATATGTTTTTCATATGCAAAAGAAAGCAAAAAAATCCGTCGGATTCTGGCTCCCATTAATGAAATTGCCCTGAAAGCAGATGAGCTGAGCCGTATGGCTCTTTCCGGTGACAAATACCAGCAGATCGAAGATGCTATTTCCCACCTTCATCCGGAAGAGGCTGAATTGCTTTCTTTTGGTGATTCCGATCTTCAGGGGATCGAAGCGGCAATGAACAACCTGCTTCTGCGTATGCGGGATTCTCAAAGACAGCAGGCCCGTTTTGTCAACGACGCTTCCCATGAGCTGCGAACCCCTATTGCAGTGATTCAAGGCTATGCCAATATGCTTTCCCGTTGGGGCAAAGATGATGAAAAAGTTCTGGATGAGTCTATCACTGCTATCCAAAATGAATCTGATCATATGAAGCATCTGGTAGATCAGCTTCTTTTCCTTGCAAGAGGTGACAGCGGAAAAACACAGCTTTCTTTGGAACTGGTTTCCCTTAATGATCTGATGAATGAAATATATGAAGAATCCCTGATGATTGACGAAAATCACTTATATCGTTTCCGGCCTGGGGATTCGGTGTGCCAGGTACAAGCTGACCCTGCCCTTCTAAAACAAGCTGTGCGTATTCTTGTTGATAACAGTGCCAAATATACCCCTGAAGGAGCTGAGATCCTTCTTCGTACCGGGCAGACTGATGAGGGAAAGCCTTATCTGGAAGTACAGGATTCTGGGATCGGTATGTCTCCCAAAGATGTTTCCCATATGTTCGAGCGTTTTTACCGTTCTGACGAAGCCCGCAGCTATCAGGGCACAGGGCTTGGGCTTTCTATCGCCAGGTGGATCATTGACCGGCATAATGGACGTTTTGAAATCCTTTCCCGTACAGAACTTGGCACCAGGATCAGGATCATCCTTCCCTAATATTACTTACCCTCTGGATTTTATCGCTTTACCATGATACAATGTTCGTCAGACAGTGCTGCCAGGCCTGGTGGTTCTGATTATGAATTTACTGCAAGGAGATACTGATATGGAATTATTTGAAGGAAGACCCACCGACTGCCAGGGGCGTCTTGCAAAGGAAATCCGGGTTTATGATTTTCTTGATTCACTTGGGATCAAATATCAGCGGATTGACCATGAAGCCCTGATGACCATTGAGGCCTGCCAGGAAGTCGATCAGCTACTGGGAGCTATGATCTGCAAGAATCTGTTTCTCTGCAACCGCCAGGAGACAGACTTTTACCTGCTTCTGATCCCTGGGGATAAGAAATTTAAAACAAAAGATCTGTCTTCCCAGATCGGGTCTGCAAGACTTTCTTTTGCAAAAGAAAATTATATGGAAGAATTTCTGGACATTACTCCAGGCTCTGTAAGTATCTTGGGGCTGATGAATGATAAAGACCGCAAAGTACGTCTTCTCATCGACCGAGATGTGGTAAAAGAACCATATATCGGCTGTCATCCCTGCATCAACACCTCCAGCCTTCGGATCAGCACCAATGACATGCTGGAAAAGATCATTCCTGCCATGGGACATGAGCTTACATATGTAGAATTGTGATATGTTTTTTAGAAAAAGAGACCGTGGCACAGCCTGAAATGGCTATGACACAGTCTCTTTTTTATGGAAAAGGAATGCACAGATCAGCACAGTCAGCGGCACGCAAAGAACGATTCCAAAACTACCTGCCAGTCCCTGCATAATGGCAATTCCTATATTATTTGAATTAATGATCTGCTGATAAGGCAGAGCGTATGCATAATCCAGAAGGAGCATGCTCACACTGCTTCCGGCAAAAGCAAGGATCAGCGTATTGCTGTCTGTTCCCATCATGTCACGGCCTACACGCATCCCGGCCTTAAACAATTCTTTTCTGGTAAGCACAGGATTCTGTCTGTAAATCTCATCAATGGCACTGCAAATAGACATAGACACATCCATCACTGCCCCAAGACAGGAGATCAGAAGTCCTGAAAACAACAGTCCTCCCACCTGAATCCCATTGGTATTCCATAAAGTCATTAAAGTCTCGATATCTGATACATTATATCCGGTGATCCCGGAAGCTTTACTGAAACACCAGGCTGCCACACCAGCCGTCATAACTCCCACCAAGGTTCCCAGTGTGGCCGCTATAGTCTTTCTCGAAGCCCCACCGATCAGGTACATGGTCACAAGAGTGGTGATAAAACAAATAAATACCCCACACCAGAATGGAGAATAATTCAAGTATACCAGCGGAAGATATACAAAGATCACGCAAAAAAAGGTAAAGAGCAGTCCCAGACACCCTTTGATTCCCTGCCATCCTCCTATAATGCAAAGAGCAAGAAGATATAAAGCGGCAAAAATATAGATCACCCATTCCCTGTCCTGGGAATATACACTTGCCACCGTTGAATCGCCTGCAATACTTTGCATAACGATCACTTTCATTCCCGGACTGCAGGCTGCGCCGAACAAATACCCGGAGCTGCTGGTAATATCTAATTCTTCTCCTTTTCGCACACCGGTAAGCATACGCACCCGCACTTTTTGCTCTCCTACACGGGTTCCGTTGTCTTCCAGATTGTCCTGAAGGATCTTCACTACTTCTGCTTTTTCAAATGTCTGCCCTGTACGGACTACCAACTCTGTTTTCTCCACCTGATTCAGACGGATCACAAACACAGCGAACAGACAGACAAGTACAAATCCTATAAGATACCGGGCTGCTTTTTTCTTTTGAAACAGCCCGGCAGATCTTAATTTACTCATTTCGTTTTTTCAATGGTAAAGGTATCATCTATCGCTTCTGCTTTTCCATCATCGGTAATCTGATATGTGTCAATGGAAAACTGATCTGCGGTCATTGTGATCACGGAGTAGCTTGGAAGCCAGTTCTGGCTGCGTGCTGCAATGTAATCCTGCTGTGTGGGAACCAGTTCATAATATTTAGATCCGGATGCAGAATTTGCTGTCATGTAAAGGATTCCCTGAGGATCTGTTACTGTATTGCCTTCTACATCCTCAATGGTGTAGCAGTTATTATCCTGTTTGAAGGCATCCAGTGCAGCCTGTGCGTCTGTATCTCCATCTTCCGGAGCCAGTGTGATCTGTTCCTCGGTATCTACGTTTGTTGCATGATCCCAGTCATAATCAGAACCATCCTCATTCAGACGAAACTCATATTTTCCATGGGTCTGTCCATCACCGTAAAGCATTTTGGAGCGGCTGTAAGTATGGTCATGTCCCTGAAGTACCACATCAATATCATTGCTGTCAAATACAGGGGTAAGCTGTGTACGAAGGATCATGCCATCTGTGTCAGAATGATCCAGGCCTGAACCGTAAATATCCTGATGGATGGTAACTATACGCCATGCTGCATCTGGATAAGCAGCTACTGCCTCTTCAATAGTCTTCTGATGCTCTGCCACATTATAATTATTTGTATTCAGTACGATAAACAGGCCTTGGCCATAGCTGTAATAATAATCTCCGCCAGCTGCTGTTTTACCATTCTCTGTGTTATTCGGATTATTGAAATGATAAGCATAATCTGCATTCAGGGAATCATGGTTTCCAATGGTAGTTGCAACCGGAAGGGAAGTAAGTGCTTCTGCGCTTAAATAAGATGCATACTCTTCTTCCTTTGGTTTTCCTGTTTTATTTACCTGGTCGCCTGCAGAGATCACAAAGTTCAGATCCGGATTTTCTGCAAGTGCTGTATCCAGTGTACGTGACCATGCAAAGCCATCGTTCTTTGCCGCTGTATTAGCTGCTCCATCCTCAGCGGATAACTCTGCTCCGTCCTGAGTCTGTCCTTTGGAAGCACCAACCTGGGGATCTCCTACATACAGGATCTTTACGCTGTCTGTTCCCTTTGTGGTATACTCTGTTACTTCTGTCTGCTCACCATTTTTCTCAACTGTATAATAGTAAGTAGTGTTTGGTTCAAGGCCGGTAACTGTTACATGATTATATTCATAAGCCTTGTCACCTGTCAGATCCTGATCTACGTCTCCGCTGGTTCCTTCAAAGGTTTCCAGATTATCTTTGTCTGTTCCGAAATGTACCACAGGTGTTGCCTGGCTGTCTGTCTTTTCACTGTACCATGCAAAATTTAATTCTGTATCATCTGCTCCAGGTGTAAGGGAAACTTTTGTAAAATCTGCTGCGGTTGTTTCCCAGCTGGATGACCACTCAGCCCAGCCATTATCCTTTCCTACTACACTACTATCTGTATAATGATCTGTGGAAGCAAATGCTGCTGCCGGACATACGGTTACTGCACTCAGGGCAAGGATAAGACCTGCAACTAATTTTTTCTTCATAATAACTCCTCTCCAGTAAATGGAATTTTAATATCAAATCAAGTCTTTTTTATTCTCAGCAGAAAAAAGTCCCGGGCCCGTCAGGCTTTCTCGCTTACGGGATGGAGTATAGCACTGTAATTTTTGTAAAACAATATGGTTTCCAATGTTTTGCCGCACATTTTACCATGCCTTTACAAAGCAAAAGCGCCTGGTATGATTTCTTAACCCAAAAGAAACAAATTTTTCCTTGGAGAAACATACCAGGCGCTGCTGATTGCTGCTTAAGCAGACATGTTTATTTTTATATAATAATTAAACGCTAAAAAGGCCGCAGATCCCCCAATCCTAGGATCACATCCCGTAATTCTTCCTGTGTTTCCACCTGATAATCCGGTCTCTTTGCCCCTTCTGGGAGCTTATACCCGTGGTAATTCACCCAGATGGTTTTCCATCCTGCATTCATTGCTCCTGTCATATCATTGGCGATGGAATCTCCGATCATATAAACAGTCTCATCAGTAATCCCCAGCCGCTGTTCTGCCATCCGGAAGATTTCACTTTCAGGCTTGGCGCATCCAACTCCTTCTGAAACCAGCACATGTTCCATTGGAATCCACTGTTCCAATCCCATAATATGACATTTATCCTTTTGATGCTGATCTGGACCATTGGAGATCACACCCATCCGTATCCCTGCAGATTTACATCTTTCCAATATTTCCGCCAATGCCGGTGAAAGCTTCAGGTTCTGCTGTTTTTCTTTGTATCTGCGCTGAAAATCTTCTGCCATTTCTTCTGTAAAAGGAATCTGCAGGTCTTCCATTGTTTTCATAATGCGGCATATCCTTGACTGGTGAAGTTCCATTCTTCCAGCCGAACTTTCCAGGAACATTTCGTAGCTTCTTTTCCCAAAAGTCTGATAAAACAGTTCCGGATCCGGCAGCTTTTTACCGCCCATTGCTTCTTCACAGGCTGACTGAAGCAAATCGATCTGGCGGTATAATGTATCATCAATATCAAAAACCAATGCTATTTTATCTGTCATCAAATGTTCTCCCTTCCCATTTCCGTATCATACGATTATATTATACTCTTCCACAAACAGCAATTCATTTATTTGATGCGCTTCTGCACCTACAGAACCTGCCACCGGCAGCTTCTTACGGATGCCTGGCAACAAAAATACCGCACCGGCTTCCTTTCCCGAAACCGATGCGGTATTTTATACCAGGTGCTTTACCTGCTTCATATTCTTTTCAATTCAGAAAGTCTTAGTTCACGCCATCACCGAACTGAAGTCCGCTTCTGCCTCCCTGTTCAAAATCATCAAACAGGTTATCGCCGCCCTGGACATCATCGCCCTGATCATCACTGTTCTGTACATCGCTGTCCTGGTCCTCATTATTCTGATCCTGGTCCTCACTGGAGCCAAGAGTAACTTCTACTGTACTCTCTTTGTAACCGCCCTTACTAAGTGTTGCGATCGTAACCTCTACCTGTTCTTCTGGCTCGTAATACTCAAGCATATCTACCAGATCTTCAATAGAAGTAACAGTCTTGCCATCAAACTTTGTGATAATGTTCTGTTCCTTAATACCAGCAGCCTCTGCAGCACCGCCTTCCGTTACTTCTGCAACATAAACGCCTTCCGGAATACCATAATACTGGCTTGCTTCATCACTAACTGTACGTCCAATGATACCAAGTACGCCATGGCTTCCCTCTACTTTATCTCTTGTCTTTGAATTCATCAGATTCTCAATATCATCTGTAACATCAGAGATCGCAATTGCATAACCGATACCTTCAACCTCAGTAGATGCCAGCTTTGCGGAATTGATACCAACAACCTCACCCTTCATGTTAAGAAGAGCACCGCCACTGTTACCAGGGTTGATTGCTGCATCTGTCTGGATCAGATTGATGCCGCTCTGGTTATCTTCATCATCACTCTGAACCGTCTGCTGGGAATAATCGGAATTTGCTCTGCGGTTCTTTGCACTGACAATACCAGTTGTAACAGACTGTCCATAACCAAGTGCATTACCAATAGCAATTACCTGTTCGCCAACCTTCAGATCATCAGAGCTTCCGATGGTTGCAACAGAGATTGCATCCATGGTATCATCGGAAATATCATCCAATGATACGGATACAACTGCCAGGTCATTTGCCTTATCATATCCTTTTACTTTTGCTTCATAAGCATTGTTATCAACAAAACCAACGGATAATGTATCTGCGCCCTCCACTACATGATAGTTGGTTGCGATCAGAAGCTCTGTATCGTTCTTCCCGATAATAATACCGGAGCCGCTGCCTTCAACCTCTCTCTCCTGTGGTGCATATCCGTACTGACTGAAGATCCCGTAATAATCCTGCACCTCCTGTACAGACTTGGTACTGATGGATACTACAGAAGGCATTGCCTGCTCTACAATTGCAGATACATCCACACTTCCTGCAGATGCTGTATCTTTTTTGTCAGAATCATCGGAGTTTGACTTCTTAGCTTTCAGAAGAGTAAGTGTATCGCCACTCTCTGCAGCCTGTACATTGCTTGCTGTATTCCAGTTGTTCAGATAATTAAATCCGTGATAAGAGCCTGCTGCAAGTCCTCCTGCAAGCACTGCACAAAGGCTGATGCTTAAACCTTTCTTCATCATTTTCTTTTTCTGGTTTTTCTTTTCTGCTTTTTTGTTATTTTCATTCTCATTCATTTCATCCATCTCATTAAGTTCATTAAAATCCTTCATGATATATACCTCCTTAAAGACTCATCGTCTGTTTCATTCTTAACGATTTGCTGCATTCTTTAATGATCTGCTACATTCTTTAATGATCTGTTGCACTCATTAACATCTGCTTCATTTCCTTTTGATGCTTCACAGTATAGGGGTTATTTGTGTTTACTTTGTGGGAAAAATGTGTTCAATTTGTTAAAAATCATTTTTCTGTTTTTCGTCCTTTTCTGCCTGCACGCACACTGCTGTATACAATGAAACCCCCTCCCTGAACCTTCTCGGGTCATATCCACAAATCTCCCGAATACGGTTCAGCCGGTACTGAAGAGTATTTTTATGCATGTTCAACAATTCACAAGTTTTCTGCAAAGACATATCCTGGCTGTAATAGACTTTCAGTATTTGAAGATCCTCCGATGCCAGACCCTGCAGAATTTTCTCTGTATACTGAGTTTTCACTTTTACAGATACATTTCCCAGAAGCATTTCAAATCCCAGTTCTTCATACAAGCAGAATCCTTTGCGGCCCTGTACACATCTCTGAGCCAGCCTTGCCTCCTGCCAGGATTGGGAAATATGTGAAAGTTCCTTAATCATTCCCATCCCTGCAGTAATCTCTGCTTCATGAACCCTGGTCAGTTCCTGCAGCAAGCGAATGGCTTTGCCTGTATCACTATCTTTCAACAATAATACATATTCTCCCGGATATTCATATGTATACCAAGGACTGATCTTTTCAAAAACACGAAGCACAGGATTGGTCATGCCTTCCGCAAAAACATCTGACCTTACATTTACAAAAACCATCCTGTACTTTCCAGATTCCCTAATTCCATTTTCTTTGAAAAAAGCTTTCAGTTCGGTATAGTCTGTGATGTCCTGTCTGATCAATGTCCGAAGCATATAACTGATCTTGGATCTCTTTTGGCTGCCTCTGGCTTCCAATTCTCTTTCCCTCAAAAGGATCGTGGTGATTTTCTGTGCCAAAGCTGCATATTTTCTTGCCTCTTCCACATCACCGCTGATCCCTACTGCAGCAATCACTTTTCCATGATAAAAAACCGGAAGATTTACTCCTTTTTGAACACCCCAAAAGCTTTCATCGCCTGAAACTTCTTTTGTATCTCCCTGGGTTACTACCTGATAGCCGATCTCATGAAAGGAATCTACCCGGCTGTGGTCTGTGCTGGCAATAATAATCCCCCTTGCATCAATATAATTAATATCTTTTCCACATACACTCTTTACTGTATCCACAATATACTGGGCTGTTTCCCTGTCAATGATCTCCATGTTTTCACCCTCATTATGCTTTTATAAATTTATATGTTCTTTATAACATATATTTCTTGTTTTTTTAACCATATTTTATTATTTATACCATTTTTTCATGCGATAAAACTGATAAAATATAAACAAAAGTAAGATTTGATTCGTAAGCCCAAGAAAAGGAGATCTAACCATGAAGCTTGTAATTGCCATTGATTCATTTAAAGGAAGTATGACTTCCAAGGAAGCCGGTATCGCAGCTGCCCAGGGTATCCGAAAAGTTTTTCCAGATGCTGATATCTGTATCCGCCCTCTTGCAGATGGCGGCGAAGGCACAGTGACTGCCATCACAGAAGGTATGGGCGGCTCTTTTCGTACTGTTACAGTGATCGGTCCAGGCGGAAAACCAGCTCGCTGCCGCTATGGTATCCTTCCTGCCGCCCACACTGCCGTGATTGAAATGTCAGGTGCTGCAGGCATCACACTAGTACATGGAAAAGAAAAAAATCCTCTGCATACAACCACTTATGGTGTAGGTCAGGTGATCCTGGATGCAATCTCACAAGGCTGCCGTAAGTTTATCGTAGGTATTGGAGGAAGTGCCACCAATGACGGCGGTGTAGGGATGCTACAGGCATTAGGCTTTGATTTTCTGGATGCTGCAGGGGATCCTGTCCCTTATGGAGCCCAGGGGCTTTCCCTTCTGAAAACCATTGATAATGCCCATGTACTTCCGGAACTAAAAGAATGTACCTTTCGCATTGCCTGTGATGTGAGCAATCCACTTTGCGGTCCTGAAGGATGCAGTGCCATCTTCGGACCACAGAAGGGTGCAGACAGCGAAATGATCGCTCTTATGGATCCATGGCTGGCACATTTTGCAAGCCTTGCTGGTAAAATATATCCGGATGCAGATCCAGACTATCCAGGCTGCGGTGCGGCAGGCGGCCTTGGCTTTGCCTTTCGTACTTTTTTGAATGCTTCTTTGGAATCCGGGATCAAGATCGTGCTGGAAGAAACACACATGGAAGATTATATCAAAGATGCAGATATCATCCTGACCGGAGAAGGCCGGCTGGATGCACAAACTGTTATGGGCAAAGCCCCCCAAGGTGTAGCACAAATGGCAAAAAAATACGGAAAACCGGTTCTGGCTTTTTCAGGATGCGTAACCCCTGACGCTGTCATTTGCAATCAGTCCGGTATTGACGCATTCTTCCCTATTCTCAGATCCCCGGTTTCCCTGGAAGAGGCTATGGATAGTGAAAATGCCAAAGCAAACATGTCTGCTTCTGTGGAACAAGTTTTCCGTGTAATAAAAACATTTATTGTAAGTGCTCAGTAATCATCCTCACAGTTACAAGTTTTTCCCTCAAAATATCCTTTAGATCGTCTCTTATTTGAAAGGATTATAAAATCGTCCAAAACGCAGGGTAATTCCAAGGCTGATTCCAAATAGCACAACTCCCAAGGCAAGAGCCACAAAATCCCTGCGGGCAAATGGACGTTTCATATACCAGGTACGCTTTTTATCCTTTCCAAAGCCTCTTAGTTCCATAGCATTGGAAATGGTATTGATCCGATTCAGGCTGGTAAGGATCAGCGGCATCAGGATGCTGACAGAGTTCTTCAGTCTGGCAAAAAACGGCTCGCTTTTTCCCAGCTCAACCCCTCTGGCTTGCTGTGCCTGGCTGATACTGTGGTAATCTCTCTGGATATCCGGAATATAGCGGAGGGCAATTGCCACAGAATATCCAATCTTGTAGGAAACACCAATGCTGTTCAGGCTGGCCGCAAATTCGCTTGGATTGGTAGCAGAAATAAACAAAATCGCCACCGGAAGCGCCACAAAATACTTCAGAGAGATATTCAGCATATAAAACAGCTGCTCCTGGGTGATATCATACCTCCAGAACAAGTGAAAAAGCACATGGCGGGTCCCATACAGTGTGGTGCCCTGGTTAGGATCAAACAGCAAAATAAACAAATTATTCAAAAGGAGAAATACCAGCATAAAGATCATCATAAACCGTACTTCCCGAAAATGGATCCGGCTCAGTTTAAAAGCAAAGAGACTAACCGCCAAAAGTCCTAAAAGTACCCATGTATTATAGGTGATCATACTTGCAAAAGTAAACAGAAGAAAAAATGCCAGCTTGGTGGTACCTGTAAGCTTATGCACCACACTTTCCCTGGGAAGATAATTTAATACTGTCTTAGCAGCCATGACTGCGCACCTCCCTGTCCGTCTCTATAAATCGTTCTACAAAAGCTTCTGCTGGAGTGATCCCACACCGGTTCGCTAATGTAAAAAGACTGGTTTCCTTTAATGCTGCCTTTTGTATCAGCTCCGGATCACAAAGAACCCCTGCCGCACTTCTGTCTGCGATCAGCTGTCCGTTGCAAAACACCAGGGCTCTTGGTGTATACTCCAGCATCAGATGCATATCATGGGTGATCATGATCACAGTTACACCTTGTCGGTTCAGTCCCCGCAAAAATTCCATAATATCCGTGTAATGTCTGAAATCCTGGCCTGCCGTAGGCTCATCCAGGATGATCAGTCTTGGATCCTGCACCAGCACACTTGCTATAGTCACCCGCTTCTTCTGTCCAAAGCTTAATGCAGAAACCGGCCAGTTTCGGAAAGGATATAAGCCGCAGATCTTCAGGGTAGACTCCACCTTCTCCCTAATCTGTGTCTGATCCATACCACTTCCCTGAAGTGCCAAGGCAACCTCATCAAAAATCATATTCTTAGAAATCATCTGGTTAGGATTCTGCATTACATATCCAATATATTTAGCTCTTTTCCGGATATTTTCTCCGGTAATGTCCCGTCCTTCAAAAAGTATCTTGCCCTTCTCTGCCTGTTCAAAGCCGCAGATCACCTTGGACAGTGTAGACTTCCCTGCACCATTCTGCCCTACAATGCTGATCATTTCCCCTTTTCCAATAGAAAAGCTTACGTTATGCAGTGTCTGCCGCTCTTTTGTATATCCGAAATTCAGTCCCTCTACCTGCAGCAGAACCTGCGGATCTTCATTTGACTGTGGCTGTGGTCTGGATTCAAACCAGTCAGAAATCTTCAGGATGTCCTGTTCGTCAAGCACTGTATGATCCACATGAGAAGGCCTCTTCTGTGGTGTGATCTGAACCCCCGCATACCGCATGGCGGTTACATACAAAGGCTCACGGATCCCATTCTCCGCCAAAAGGCTGGTGGCAAGCAGTTCATCTGGATGCATATCCGCCAGGATCTTCCCTTCATTTACCAGAACGATCCTATCCACATTTCGCCACAAAACATCCTCCAGCCTGTGCTCAATGATCAGCACTGTAGTATCTGTCTTCTCCTGGATCTCATCGATCAGTTCGATCGCCTGCTTGCCAGTAGCCGGATCCAGATTGGCCAGTGGTTCATCAAATAAAAGGATCTTTACTCTGTCCACCATCACACCAGCCAGAGAAACTCTCTGCTTCTGACCGCCAGATAATTCATGGGGCGCATACTCTAGATGTTGCCGGATCCCTACCAGGTCCGCCACATGTTCTGTGATCTTGTGCATCTTATCCTGTGGGGTGCAGCTGTTCTCCAATGCAAAGGCAATATCCTCCCCTACTGTCAGACCGATAAACTGTCCGTCAGGATCCTGGAGCACAGTACCAACATGTGCAGAAAGTTCAAAAATACTGCTGTTTGGTGCATCCACACCATCTACCATCAGACTTCCAGTGCACTTTCCTGGATTTGAGAATGGATTCAGACCATTCACGCAGGATGCCAGCGTACTTTTACCACTGCCGGAAGGACCGGCGATCAAGACTCTCTCTCCAGGATAAATATCAAGATTGATTCCGGTCAGTGTAGGCTTTTTCTGTGCCCTGTACTGAAAGGAAAAATCCTTAAATGAAATAATAGGTTTCTTCAGTTCCCTCATATGTATATACCTCAGTTAAATGATTCAAACATAACATATTTGATTATAACATAAAAAAGGCTCTTCCACACCCCTAAAGAATGTGGAAAAGCTTTCTTCTTGAAATCTGTGCAGTTATTCCCTGCACTCACAGTTACAAAACTGATTAAAATTAGTATTTCTGATTTTTACGAAGCACTCTGTCTGATTATTCCTGATCCAGAGAGCCTTTTTTTGCAATGGTCTTGGTATATGCGATCACAAGCAGGATACCTACGATCACAGCTGTAAGGATATTAGAGACAGCAGCAAATGCGCCCTGTGCAAAAACCTTGTTGGCAGGCTCTGCATAAATAAGAATATCAAGAACCGGTGCTACTACGATCCAAGCTATCAAATGTGCAACAACATTGGAAATTGCAAATGTGGCAATCTTGCCCTTGCCAAAATCACCTTCCTGGATATCCAGCTTCTTAGCAAACAGGCCAACTACAATACCAACAAATGTGGATGCAATTACCCAGCTCCACCATGGGCTGCCACCCCATGACAAATCAATCAATGTATGGCCAATGAATCCAATCAGTCCGCCTGCAAATGGTCCGTACATAGCAGCAAGTAATGCCAGTACTGCATACTGCAGACTGATATTTGTGTTAGGTACCGGACTTGGGATCGCAACAAAACGTCCCAGCACAAAAAACAGTGCTGCACCGATACCAACAGCTACAACTGTCTGAATACTGTTGTTTTTCTTCATAACTCCGTCCTCCTGGAAATGTAAAAGTATTTTGTATGTAACTGTAATGATATAAAACAGTTACTTTTGTCTTTACTGTAAAGACAGTGTTAGTATACTCCCGTTTTTCGGAACCTGTCAACGTATAAATCCCCAGGCCTGCAACAACCCGGGGATTTGAAAATTTCAGAGGATACTAAATAGTTATGCTTTTTCTGAGTTCTTCCGAGATGCGAAGTAGGCTCTCAGAGAATTGATCACGATAGTAAGTCCAAGAATGATCAGCAGTATGGCAATGATCAGCTGGAGCCCTTCTACCAGAAAAGTAGCAGAACCTGCTGCAATTGCCTTCACCAGACCAATCGTCCGCTCTGCCAGCGCAGTGCCGGTTACCAGAAGCATGATGATCAGCGGTGGAAACAGCATCTTATTACTTCTTCCTGTAACCTTCATAAATACACACAAGGTGACAAGTGCCAGTGCAGATACACACATGGTCATAAAGCACTGTGCCACGTAAACAGGCACGCCAAACATTTCAAAGAAGCCTGCTACTCCACTGGAAAAAATCTGAAATGGTGTACCAGCTGCCGGGGTACCATCTGCAGCAGCTGCAGCACCGGCTACACAAAGAGCCAGGACAGCCAGCAGACTTTCCAGTACCATTGCACCATATCCCACCTTCAGCATATCCTTTTCGTTGGCAACTGTTTTTGAGGATGTACCGGAAGAAACCAGACTGTGGAATCCGGAAACTGCACCACAGGCTACTGTAACAAACAAAATCGGGAACATATCTCCCAATGCATCATTGTGAAATCCAGTAAATGCCGGAAGGTTCATAGAAGGATGTGCTACCAGCAGTCCCAGAGCTGCACCTGCGATCATACCTATAAACATATAAGTAGTCATCGCGTCACGAGGCTGTTTTAACAGCCACATAGGTAATACAGCAGCAAAGAAAATATATACAAATGTAAGATAAGTCCATGTATCTTTCCCTGCTATTATGGGAAGCATCATACCAATGGCCAGTGCAGCAACTGTACAGATCAGCCCGGTTACAGTTTCTTTCCAGCCATGGAAATTCATTTTTTTCTGAATCAAACCGAAAATCATTGCAAATCCGATAAACAGAAGAGAAATCGTTCCGGCAGCTCCATTTGTCCTGGCTGCATCTGAAAGAGATGCAACACCATCCGCAACAACATAAGCATTAAAAGTACCTGCAACCATATCTGCAAATGCGGCAATTACAAGTAATGTGAAAAGCCAGCAGAAAAGCAGAAACAGCTTTCTCCCCAGCTTTCCGATATATTTTTCAATCAGGAGTCCCATAGATTTGCCATCATTCTTCACACTTGCATACAAGGCACCAAAATCAGTAACTGCACCGAAAAAAACACCTCCGATCAGCACCCATAAAAGCACCGGCACCCAGCCAAATACAGCAGCCTGGATAGCACCTGTCACAGGCCCTGCACCTGCAATAGAGGAAAACTGATGACTGAAAACAGTCCATCCATCTGTTGGGACATAATCCTGTCCATCTTCAAATTTACGCGCCGGTGTTTTTGCCTTCGGATCAATCCCCCATTTGTTGGCAAGCCAGCGTCCGTACAACACATAAGCAGCAACTAACAAAACTGCAGCAACTAAAACAATAACTAATGTATTCATCTGTCTTTCTCCCCTCTGTATCATACAGGTAAGATAACGGCTCAATGCCCTTACAGTTACCAGATAAGATACAATTGATGTAAAAATTACCATTGTTTTAGTCCCAAACAATTCAATTGTCAATGCTTTTTTGCGTATTTCATCACTTTACACTAAAAAAGAGTTAAAGTAAAAAAATTTTTAATGATTTTTACAAGCTATTTTAACAGGTTTCTCTTTCAATAATATATGGTTCCATAAGAACACATTTTTCCTGTATCTTTTCTTTGCGGATCAGTCGCATCAGATACTCAACAACTGCTTTTCCCAAAGCCTGTTTGGGCTGGGCAACCGCTGTCAGCTCTTTTATGGACAGCTTCCCCATGTCGCTGCCATCAAACCCAAGTATAGACACCTGTTCTGGCACCTGGTACCCATGTTTGATCAGTGCATTCATTGCACCAATTGCAAAATAATCCACGCAGCCAAACACTGCGTCATAATCAAACTTATCCTGCAAAAGCTTCTCCACCCTGTCCATTGCGCATTTAACGGAACGCTCTGGCAGAATTTCATAATGAATCTCATCAGATAAACCGGCAAGCTCCATTGCCTTTTTGTACCCCAGAAGCCTTTTCCTTGCAAAATCGAAATCCAGGTCATATCCTAAAAACAAAATTTTCCTGCGGCCTTTGGAAAGAAGATATTCAGTTCCCATCTGCCCACCTGCAACACTGTCTGACTGCACAGTAAGAAATGCTTCGTCAGCCGCACGATCAATACAGACAATCGGTATCTGTGCGTTCCGGTAGCTGGATAATACGTTGTTTCCACTACCCATCAGGATCAGACCGTCAATATTCCGAGCCAGCAGTCTTCGCAGATTCTTTTTTTCCTTTTCAGGGCTCTGATCCGAATCACATACGATCATACAATAGCCGTACTTGCAGATTGTATCTTCCATCACACGAAGCACTTCAATGGAATAATTGTTTTGCATATCCCACATCACAACCCCTATGGTTTTTGATAGATTTGTTTTTAAACCGCTGGCCAAAAGATTGGGACAGTAATCTACCTGCTTGATAGCATCCTGTATCCTTTTCAGCGTTTCCGGACGGACTGTTTTCTTGCCGCTCAGAACATAAGATACGGTACTTACGGAAACCCCGGCGATCTCAGCTACGTCTTTTAATGTTGACATATCTTCACTCCAGATTATTTCTAATTTTATGAAAAGGGCACCCAATATACTTGGCATGCCCTTTACCGATCAATAACTATATCATCAACCCTTGCTTCTATCAAAGATTTCTGCGTCTGCTAAAGGACCTGTGGAAATCTTTCTTGGCTCTTCATTCCATACTTCGTCATTCATGGTAAGGTTCTCAATATCTTTTATCAGATCCAGAGATCCGTCATGGAAACCTCCATCATAAGGGGTGTTCAGAAAAATCTCAAGCATCTCAATAGCTTCCCACTCACCAATGGTCTTTCCACCCATGCACAGAATATTTGCATTATTATGACGTCTGGTCATCTCAGCCTGATACTGTGTACTGCATAGACCTGCACGGATGCCTTTAAATTTATTTGCTGCCATGCTGATACCGATACCGGTTCCGCAGATCAGTACGCCGCATCTTGCCTCGCCGGAACGAACTGCATTTGCCACCTTTGCTGCAAAAAACGGATAACGGGTTGCCTCAATATCCGGATTATCATCAGATCCACAATCTACATAAGGAATCCCTTTTCCTTCCAGATACTCGATACATTTTGATTTCAAATAATAGCCTGCTGTGTCATTTCCAAGATATACTTTGTCTCCCATATCTGTGTCTTCTCCTTTATATTTAATAATGCCAATCCCTTGCTGTCAGCATCTTCCCCGGCATTCTCTTATGACTCTGCGTGAATCAGCTTAACCTCTTTGCCCAGGAATTTACAAATCCCATATACTGCAGTATTGTGATCTTCGTGATGTTCCAGTCCTGATACTGAAAGTACGCCTACTACACCAACACCATTTACATAGATAGGAAATCCGCCGCCCATCATACTGTACTCATCCGGATCCAGATGTCCATCGACAAACAGATCATCCTGCCCTACAGACTTCATATAATGAATTCGCAGCGTGCTTCTGTGTATCATGTTTACAGAATTGATCTTTCTCTGAAGCCAGATCTCATTAAATCCGTTGGTTCCTGCAAACCCATACCTAAAAACCTGATACCCATTGATCTGAATATCGATTGCAATGGGTAGCTTATCCTCTTTTGCCTTTTTCACAAGAATCTTTCCAAGCTTCCATGCATCATCATTATCAAAATGCTCAAATCGAAGCTCCTCTTCCTGTTTGCAGAGAATGTCATATTTTTCTTTATCACTTAATTTTCCCATATCAATCCTCTAATTCTACTCCGTATTCTTTTGCCAGTGCCTCTTTCATAACCTTTGCATTACAGTCACGGCCGGTCCAGAATTTAAAACTGATCACAGCCTGATTAACCAACATGCCAAGACCATCAATAGTCTTTGCACCGTTCTTCTTTGCCTCTTTCAGGAACATTGTATGTGGATGGTTGGGAATCACATCACATACTACCATCTCAGGCTTTACGGTAGCATAATTAATATCTGGTTTCTGATCTACATTCGGATACAGGCCGATATTTGTAACATTTACAAGAATATCCACATCTTCCGGAACATCCAGGGTATGATCCCAGCAAATGTATTTTGCATTGGCAGATGTTTTCTCATTTACAAGCTTTACCAGTTCCTCTCCTCTGCCAGAACCTGGACGGTTGGCAATAAGGATCGTCTCTGCACCTGCATTTGCAAGCTCCACTGCGATGGCACGGCCGGCTCCTCCAGCTCCCAGCATCATAACTTTCTTGCCCTTCATCTCTACATTTTCATCCTGAAGGGATTTGATAAATCCTTTACCATCTGTGTTCTCGCCATATAATTCACCATCTTTTACCCATACGGTATTAACAGCGCCCATAATGGCTGCATCTTCAGCCACATGGTCCAGATATTTTAATACCTCCACTTTATGTGGAATGGTAAGATGGATACCTTTCATATTCAATGCTGGCAGTGCTTTCATTGCATTCTCAAGATCTTCCGGTTTTACCAGAATGGTAAGATAACGGTAAGGAATCCCCAGGTCTTTAAATGCTGCCTCTGCCACTACTACTGTAGGGTTCTCGTCGATCGGACACCCAAATACACCCACAAGCTCTTCTCTATATGATTTGCCCATAAATATTCTCCCGTTTTTTCAAAACACCGGGGATGTATCTCCCCGGTGTTGCATTTTGAACGAATTACTTACTCAGCGTCTGTTGTCTCTGTCTCTTCCTCTGTTGTTGCCTCTTCCTCTGTTGTTGCCTCTTCCTCTGCTGTTGCATCTGCATCTACATTATCAGCTGTTACAAGCTCAACCTCTGTACCGATAGAAGCTTCAACTTCCTCGCCAGCTGCGATCTTTCCGCAAACCTCTACTGCAGTCTCTCCCATAAGAGCCGGAAGCTGACGAACAGTTGCAGCCTGTGTACCAGCCTTGATTGCATCCAGGTTATCTGCATCTGCATCAAATCCAACGATAACGATGTCATCTCTGTCTGCCTGCTGGCAAGCTTCGATAGCTCCTAATGCCATCTGATCATTGTGGCAGAATACAGCCTTGATATCCGGATTAGCTGTCAGAGCATTCTCCATAACACTCATAGCCTCAGAAGAAGACCAGTTACCTGTCTGAGAAACAACAACTTCAAATTTGTCATTGTCATCCATAATGTTGTGGAAGCCTTCTCCACGCTCGTTGGTAGCACTTGCACCAGCCTGGCCCTGGATCTCAACAACCTGTCCGCCATCTGGAAGCTGATCTACGATGTACTGAGCTGCGATCTCGCCGCCATATACGTTATCAGATGCAATGTGGCAAACAATATCACCACTGTTGGCAGCACGGTCAACTGTAACAACCGGGATACCTGCATCATTTGCCATTGCAACAGCATCACCTGCAGCATCGGAATCAACCGGATTATAAACGATAACATCCGGGTTTTGTGTCAGCAGGTCTTCCATGTTTGTAACGTCCTTTGCAGCGTCATTACCGGAAGAAAGAGAGATCACTTCATACCCTGCATCTTCTGCTGCTTTCTTGAAAGCATCCTCAAGGGTGGAGAAGAACTGGTTTGTGTTATCAGATAACATAAGACCAAGTGTAAGATCCTGTTTCTCGTCAGCAAAGACTGCGGCTGGTGTCACTGTTCCAAGTACCATTGCTGCGGTTAATGCTCCTGCGATAAGTTTTTTCATTTTTTTGTCCTCCCATGACATTATATATTTTATACAGCTTCTGCTGCATAAGTACGGTTTTATATAAATTTCTATTATTGAAGTAGTGCAAAATTTACTTCGTAAATATTCGGGTCCCTTCAATTTTGCTTAGTTGTTACTTTTTCTGTCCATAAGTACAGCTGCCAGGATAACAACACCTTTTACGATAGTCTGCCAGTAGCTGGACACATTCATAATGTTCAGGATATTGTTGATCATACCAATGATAATGGCACCAACAAGTGTCATTGCAATGCGGCCTTCGCCACCTCGTAAGGATGTACCACCAACAACGCAGGCTGCGATAGCATCCATCTCATAGCTTTCACCTGCAGTAGGCTGAGCAGAACCAACACGAGCACACATAACTGCACCTGCAAGACCTGCAAGGATACCACAGATCACATGACACATTAATTTGATCTTGCGTACATTCAAACCTGAAAGATAAGCAGCATCCTCATTGCCACCCACTGCATACATATGGCGTCCGAAAGATGTTTTGTTCTGAACATAGTACACAACAATAAATACAAGTGCCATGATCAGAACCGGCATGTACAGGAATCCAAAAATCCTGCCAGATCCAAGGAATTTAAAGGAAGCAGCACATGCACCCTTTGACATTGCTACTGTTGCACCATTTGTAAATACCAGGGTAGCACCTCTGAATACAGACAGTGTTGCAAGTGTTACGATCATTGGCTGCAGATCAAAGTATGCAATAAACACACCATTGATCAGACCTGCTACAGCACCGATAGCCAGTGTTGCCAGAATAACAACAACCAACGGAATATCTCTGACAACCAAAGCGGCTGCAATGGCACCGGTAAATCCTACAACTGATCCGATGGAAATATCGATACCGCCCAGGATGATGGCAAAGCTCACGCCTGCTGCCAGAATCGCATTGATAGAAACCTGCTTCAGTACGTTGGTAAGATTACCAACAGAAAGGAATCTGCTGCTGATCAGTGAGAAAATAATGATCTCTGCCAGCAGAATAATAACCTGGCGATAATTGTTTATAAATTTTAATCCTTTATTTGTTGTCTTGCTTTCCATTTCTCTTGTTCTCCCTTTAACTAAGAATCTTATCCATGATCTTCTCTTGTGTTGCCTCTTCTCTGCTCAGTTCTCCCTTTTTCTGACCTTCATGGAGAATCATAATACGATCACTCATACCCAGAATCTCCGGCATTTCTGAAGAAATCATAATCACTGCTTTTCCCTGCCTGCGAAGTTCATTGATCAGAAGATAAATTTCTTTCTTTGCTCCAACATCAATACCTCTTGTAGGCTCATCAAGAATCAGCACCTTGGGATCAGACATCATTGCTTTTGCCAGAATGACCTTCTGCTGATTGCCGCCTGAAAGATTTCTTGTTTTTTGGAAAACAGACGGTGTTTTGATACGCATCTTTTTCACATAATCTTCTGCATATTCTCTGTCTTTTTTCTCATTGATATGACCGCTGCTAGTAATCTTGTCTGATGAAGAAAGAGAGATATTCTCCTTTACATTCATGATCAATACAAGACCGTCACCCTTTCTGTCCTCAGTCATATAATAAATGCCATTCCTGATGGCATCACTTGGGTTTTTGGGATGGATCTGCTGTCCATCCAGCTCCACGGTACCCTTGTCGTAATGGAAAACACCATATAAAGTCTTGGCCAGCTCTGTACGTCCTGCACCTACAAGACCTGCCACACCCAATACCTCACCGGCCTTGACATCAAAAGAAATATCATGTACATAATCATTACTCAGATTCTTCACGGAAAGGACTGTCTTACCAGGCTTCATTGCCTCATAAGGGAACTGATTCTCCAGCTTACGCCCAACCATCATGCTGATCAGTTCATCATAGGTAAGCTCTGAAACTTTCTTCTCACCGATGAATGCGCCGTCGCGGAGGATGGTGGCCCTGTCACAGATCTCAAAAATCTCTTCCAGTCTGTGGGAAATATAAACAACTGCTTTCTTCCTGTCCCTAAGATCATTGATGATCTTAAACAGGCTGACTACCTCTGAATCGGTAAGTGCATCTGTAGGCTCATCCATAACGATCACCTTGGTATCCAAAAGAAGGGCCTTAGCGATCTCAACCATCTGCTGTTGTGCCACAGATAACTCACAGATCTTCTGATCAGGCTTCAGATCTACATTCATGGACTTCAGCATCTCTGCTGTCTTATTGTACATCTGCTTAATATCGATCTTGCCCATCTTATTCTTAAGCTCTCTGCCCAGGAAAATATTCTCATATACTTTCATCTTAGGAATCAGATTAAGTTCCTGGTGGATAATGGAAATCCCGTCATCCTGTGCCTGCCTGGCATTGGTATAATTGATCTCTTTTCCCTTGAACTGGATAGAACCGGCATCACGCTGATACACTCCTGTCAGGCATTTCATAAGTGTACTTTTGCCTGCTCCGTTCTCTCCCAGAAGTGCCATAACCTCGCCTTCACGTACTTCCAGATCCACTCCGTCCAGAGCCTTTACACCTGGGAACTCTTTGCAGACACCCTTTAATTTCAAAACAACTTCGCCCATTTGTTTCTCCTTAATTATTCTTTATAAAACCAAGATACCCGGTCTTAAAATATGCTGCCCTTTGTATGTTACATCTTCGTATACCCAGCTGCCTGTATGAGAGATCACTTCCGGCTTCCCGTCTATCACAATAAAAGTATCCTCTGCCTTAACTCCGGCAATAGTAGGATTCCAAGAAAAAGCCTGATGCTCCAGTACTGTCTCTGTATTGGAAAAGTCTGTACAATAATCCCTGGTAGGATAACCAAGAGCGCCGCCCTGATGGTGAAGATGGAAATCTTCCCCATATCCCTCTTCTTCATAAACCTTCTTACCAGCCTCCAGTACATCCTTGGCCTTAACACCGGGTACTGTAGATAAAATATATGCTGCATCTACTTTAAGCACTGCATCCAGCCGTTTCTTCTTGTCCTCATCCACCTGGCCAAAAGAAACCAATCTGGTAAGAGATACCGTAAGGCCATATTTCTGTGGACAAATGGCAACCATCATATATTTCTCTACACGATTGTCTGTAGGAATGGGGTGGCGGTATTTCTTAAGACGTTCATCTGCTGCTACCAGCGTAACCGGCATCTGATATCCTTTTGCAAAAAAAGCACCGTTCACCATACCGGCTACTTCCATCTCAGAGTCACCCTTCTTAATCTGTCGGCAGCAATCCTCAAGAATCTGTGCTGCTTCAGGTCCGATCATGCGGAAACGGGCAACCTCTGCATCTGTAAGCACGTAACGCAGGTGCTGGATATCTGTTCCAATATCCTCCCCATAGCATCCATTGTCGCTGGCTACCTTCTTACCTGCCAGATACTGTTCCAGAACCTTTGCCTCACTTTCATGCCAAAGGTATGGGATCAATTCAAATGTACCATCTGTCAACTCCTCATCCATTACACGGTATCTCTCACTTGAATTACAAACCACATAATTCTGTTCTGCAGTGATCATGATCTTGGATGCCGCTGGTCCTGACTTATCTACAAAAGCGCTCTTACCACCGGTAATCCAGAAAAAATTCTCGTTCTTAGAAAGCAGGACCACATCCAGGTGCTTCTCCTTCATAAGTCCTCTCACTCTGTCAAGCTTAACCTGAACTTCATCTGTTATGCTCACTCTCTACTCCTCCTCTCTTATAAGCAGCCTGCGTAACTGCGAAACTGCCTGATGCCTTAGCTGTTATAAGACAAAAGCACATCTGGCGGCTACTAATTTGCACAATAAATACTTTTATCAATCGTTTGACTATGTACTGATTATATAAATTTTATTCTCTTTTGTCAATCGTTTGACTTTAATTTTTATCAACTTTGTGTAAGTAACACAAATTAAAAACCGCATATTTAGTAATTAATACCAAATACGCGGTTTCATCATTAAGAGGGCGTTATTTTTTAATGATTATTTTTAATGATTGTATTTTCTGTAAAACCAACGGCATCCATAGCCAGAAAGATGATTTCCTGCTGCTTCCATGGTCATGCCGCTAAGCAGGTCTGTATATTTCCTGCCTTCATCCATTGGCATCCATACCTCATCCAATTCATACTCGCTGAAATTGAAATATGCACGGATCTCTTCCCCGTCCAGGTAACGGCCGATACCAAGCACATGGGAATAGCCTGTGTCAAATGTCCACACATCCGCTTTTCCGTTAAATACCGGATGCTGTTCACGAATCTCTTCCATTTTGCGGAGTGTATGGAAAATCTCCATGGAAACCCTGTAATTCTTATCTGTTTTTTTCAGCTTTTCCCACTGAAATTTTCCCCTGTGCAGATAACGGCTGTCTGCACATTTATCAGGATTTTCTTTATAGCTGTAGTCATTCAACTGACCAACCTCATCCCCACTGTAGAGGACGGGAATTCCGCTCTGGATCAGAAGATATGCATGCAGCATCAGATCACAGGCAACTGCCCGTTTCACTTTATCCGGATTGTTTTCGTACAAGGCAGTCTCCAGTCCACACAGAGAAGCAGTTGTTCCGCACAGCCGGGCATCCCCCAGCCTTGGATCGTCATTATAAAGCTCACCTCTTGCATCTGAGTCATACCCTCTTCCGGTAAGCACATCGTTCAGATACTTTTTATGTGGCACTTCCTCAATGCCAAACTGCTTCAGCCAATCATAGTCCAGCCCCCATCCGATGTCATCATGACATCTAAGATAATTCAGGAAAACATATTCCTTTGGAAGAGCACATACCTGATCCATCTGTCTTCTAAGAAGACTCACATCCTTTGTGGCAATGGTATTCCAGGTACTTGCCATAGTTGTAACATTGTAAAGCATATGGCATTCCGGTTTATCAACGCTGCCAAAATAAGGCAGTACCTTGGCAGGCTCCATCACCACTTCTCCCAGAAGCAGTACTCCCGGGCATACAATCTCACTAACCAGGCGCATCATACGTACAAGAGTATGGACCTGTGGCAGATTTCTGGATTTTGTTCCCAGTTCCTTCCATATATAGGGTACTGCATCCAGACGGATCACATCGATTCCGCAATTGGTAAGGAACAGCATGTTATCCACCATATCATTAAATACCATGCAATTTGCATAATTAAGATCCCACTGATATGGATAAAAGGTGGTCATCACTACCTGGTTGCAATCCGGCAGCCAGGTGAAATTCCCAGGTGCGGTGGTTGGAAAGACCTGGGGTGTTGTTTCTTCATACCGGTTTGGAATATCCCAATTATCATAAAAGAAATACCGGCTTCTGGCCTGTGGATCTCCGGCTCTTGCTGCTTTTGCCCAGGCATGGTCTTCACTGGTATGGTTCATTACAAAATCCAGACAGCAGCTGATTCCCTGCTCATGGCATAAAAAAGTCAGCTCCTTCAGATCTTCAATGGTTCCCAGCTCCGGCTTTACCTTTCTGAAATCAGCCACAGCATATCCTCCATCATCTCTGCCTTTCGGGCTTTCCAGCAAAGGCATCATATGGAGATAATTTACACCACAGGATTTTACATAATCCAGCTTTTCCTTTACCCCCTGCAGCGTACCTGCAAATGCATCTGTGTACATCATCATACCCAGAATATCATTGCCTTTGTACCAGCCGGGATCTTTCTCCCGCTTCCGGTCAATTTTCCGTAATGGTACAGGGCGTTCCACATAATTCTGATACATACGCTGTATCAGATAAGCAAAGCCTTCCTTTTGTCCCGGATACAGCTGCTCATATAAAGATCTCAGTTCCGCCTCCCGGCATTCATATCGATTTCTAAATTCCGGTTTCCACTTCATAGAGTCAGACATTTTTCACACTCCTATTTCACTGGCTCTTTTTTGCCATCAAATCTTTAAAGCCGCATCCCAGGGCTGTTTCTCAGTTACCACAGGCTTATAAGGATCAGCCATTGCCTCTTCCATTTTCAGGCAAAGATACATATCCTGAAGCGCATCTGCAAGAGAGTAGATCTCTTTTCCGCTCTTTACATACTCTGACATACCAAGGAGCAGGCTTCCTACAGCAATCTCATCATCATTCAGTCTGGCATTAACAAATGGTGTCTTATAAAGGAATTTTTCCCCAAGCATAATCGCAAAATGGGACCACTCCTGATTACCATAAACGCCAAGGTCGATCCTGTTCAGTTCCTGTGTTACAGGGATATTCTCTGGTGTAAGATAACGAATGGTAAGATCATCGATCTCTCCTCTGTCTCCCTGAACGGACAGCTGACGGGTACGGATAAAGGAATGATACTGTGCCGGATCAGAGAAATCAAAAAATGCCACCTGTCCGTTTTCAAATTCCAGAGTCACACGATCTCTTGGGCATACAAAGGTTTCTCCATCAAAAGCCATTCCCTCACGGCCATAAGTCTCTGTCACAGAAAAATGATATCTTTTTCCGTACATGGTACATTTCTGTCCCTTTGTGCCAAGCATCCATCGGATCATGCTGATCCCGTGATATCCATGCAGTGCAGAAATATTAATATTTTCCACATTTCCGATCAGTTTCATATCTGCAATGGCTTTATGCCAGGATGCATACAGCGGCTGCAGGAAATACTGCTCTGCCACCTGGATTTTAGGCTGATATTTCTCATAAGCACTCCACAGCTTCTGCAGATCCTCCTGACTTTCTCCAGGAGGTGTTTCTGTAAGTACAGGAATACCTTTTTCAAACAGTTCAAGCAGATAATCTGTTACGCAGCCACGTTTGATTGCCAGAACAACAAACTCCGGCTCATCTTTCATCAAAGTATCAACTGTATTTACTACTTTGACGCCAAATTTTTCACTGAACTTTCTGCCTTTTTCTTCATCTCTTATCAAAACAGCTGTCAGATCAAATTTTTCCGGAACAGCCTTTGCAATACGGATATAAAATTCGGCACGCCATCCGGAACCAATTACCGCATATTTTACTTTTCCCATTTTATGTCTACTCCTCTTTTCGTTTAGGCAGCACGAAAAGGGACTTCTCCCTTTTCGTACAATCTTATCCTATACAAGAATCTATGATCACGGCACATCAAATCCGCGGGATGCAGCCAGGATCGCATACCACTCATCATAGGTAAGCTCAAGCTTCAGTGCATCCACTGCATTTTTCACACGATCCAGGTTCATGGTTCCGGTGATCGGCATGATCTTAGCCGGATGACGAAGAACAAATGCATACATAACCACATCCATGCTTACCTGATGTGCTTCAGCGATCTTCTGGATCTCTGCGCGAAGACGTACAGACTGCTCATCCTCACCCTTGAATACGCTGCCGCCGCCAAGCGGGGACCATGCCATAAGGCCTGTCTGGTTCATCTGTGCATTGTCTACAACACCGTTGAAGAAATTGTAAGTAGCTTTTACAGAGAACTCCATCTGGTTTGCAACGACCTTAACCGGCAGGTATTTCTGAAGTGCTTCCAGCTGTGCAGGCTCATAGTTGGATACACCAACATTGAGGGCTTTTCCTTCTTTTACGATCTGTGCCAGGGCCTCAGCAGTCTCCTGTGGATTGCTCAGCACATCCGGACGATGGATCAGAAGAAGATCTACATGGTCTGTACCCAGGCGCTCCAGAGATGCATCCATCTCAGCCAGGATATTTTCCTTTGTGGAATCATAATAAATATGGGAATTTCCCTTCTGTCCCGGTAAAATAATACCTGCTTTTGTAACGATTTTCATTTTGTCACGAAGAGAAGGATCTTTTCTAAGTACCTCATCTCCGAAAATTTTCTCACATTTGCCAGCTCCATATACCGGTGCATGGTCGAATGTATCAATACCCAGGTCCATGCAGCCATGAACGAAAGCACGAAGCTTATCACCGTCCATCCCTGCATCCAATGTACGCATGCAGCCTGCGATAATGCGGCTGAATTCCAGTTTTTCTGTCAGTGCGATATGTTCCATTATATTATTTTCCTTTCTACTGAATAGTTTCCAAAAATCAACCTTTCATACCACCAGTTGTCAGACCTGCTACAATGTTCTTCTGGAAAATAAGTACCAGTGCGATCAGTGGCAGTGTGCAGACAATGGAAGCTGCTGCCATATCTCCCCATGGCAGCTGATAGTTGCTTGGGAAAAGAGCAATTCCAACAGGTACTGTTCTCATTGCATCTTTGCTCATAAATGTAAGTGAATACAGATACTCATTCCAACAGTTGATAAATACCAGAAGTCCTACAGAAAATGTAGCCGGTTTGATCAGCGGAAGCATGATCTTTACAAATGTCTGGAAATGACTGCATCCGTCAATTGCTGCTGCTTCCTCAAATCCTTTTTCAATCTGGGAGAAGAAGTTGGTCATCAGCCAGATTGCCATTGGAAGGGAAAATCCGATATAAGTAAGGATAAGTCCCTGGTAGGTATTCAGCAGGTTCATATTTTTCAGGATCAGATACAGTGGTGACAATGTTGCAATGGTAGGGAACATGGATACTCCCAGGATCACCATCAGTAAAACAGCCCTGCCTTTAAAATGAAGGCGTGATAATGCATAAGCAGCTGATGCGCCGATCAGCAGACTGAGCAGTGTGGCAGAAGTTGCCACGATCAGACTGTTCAGCATATATCGTGCAAACGGATGCTTTGTAAATACATTCACATAGAACTGGCCATGGAAATAGCTTGGGATCCATTTCGCAGGCATCTCTGCAATCTCATTTAATGGTTTCACGGAAGTCAGGAACTGCCAGATAAAAGGAAGCAGCAGTAAAACAACGAATGCTGCAACAAATATATAAAATGCAACCCATCCTACTGTACGTTTTGTTTTCTTACTCATAAATACACCTCTACTCTGCAGTCAAATCTTTCTTCAGGAAGCACATGTAAATCAGACTGATTCCAAATACAATAATAAAGATCAGAATGGCAAGTGCTGAACCATAACCGAAATTCAGGAAGGTCATCAGCTGCTTGTATGCATACATGGCAATACTCTCTGTACCATTGGCACCGCCTGTCAATACGCTTACAAGGTCGAATACACGGAATGCATCCAGTGTTCTGAACAGAAGTGCAACCAACAGGGATGGCTTTACGATGGGCAGCGTGATCTTGAAAAATCTCTGGAATACATTTGCACCATCGATTTTTGCCGCCTCATACAGTCCCTCGTCAATAACCTGCAATCCGGCCAGAAGCAGCAGCGCCATATACGGTGCCGTTTTCCATACATCCGTGATCACCATAGCCATAAAGCTTCCGCTCCTTGTACTGAGCCATGCTTTATATCCGTCAATGATGCCAAGTCTGTAAAGAATATCATTAAACATACCATACTGATCATTGTAGATAAATTTCCACATCATAGCAGATACAGATGTGGGAATTGCCCAAGGCACAAGGATCGCTGCACGTACCAGACCTCTTCCCTTAAATGCCCGGTTCATGATCAGAGCTGCTGCAAAGCCGATGATCAACTCCAGTGCCACCGTTGCAATTGTAAATTTCAGTGTGAACATAATGTCCTCACCGGCACGGCTGTCGGACAGGATTTTTGCATAATTTTCAAGTCCGATCCATGGAAATCCTGTCTGTGGCCTTTTCAGGTTCATCTCATGAAAGCTGAGCCAAAAGGTACGCAGAATAGGGTATGCCTGGATCACTCCCAGAACAACAAGGGCAGGAGCAAGCATAGCCCATGCAGTTCTTGCCTCCTTAACCTGCGATTTCATCTTTTTCGTTTTCAAGGTTTTATTCCTCCATTGCCTGTCTCAAAAACAGGGCTGCTGCAATAAACAGCCGCTGTGAATAAATATGCATTTTATTCATCAGTGCGTATTTAGTGCAGCAGCCCCGGTAATAACTATCTTGTAAAGCGGAAATTTGCAATCCGCTCCGCTACTTGCTCATGAACGCGGTCGCTTTGCGATCTGCGTTCAAAATTACTTTCCGGTCAGACTTCTATAATTACTGAAGTCCTTCTGCCTCTTCCTGAAGTGCATTTAATGCGTCTTCTACAGGGGTCTCTCCAGTCAGAGCTGCATGTACGTTTCTCTGGATTGCATCAGATAATAAGGAGTAATCCGGAGTAGATGGACGGCCTTTACCAGTCTCGATGATTGAATAGAAATCTGTGTAGAATGGGATCTGCTCAAGTACATCTGCATCAGAGTAAACAGCTTTTACTGTCGGCGGCTGAGAAGAGCTGAGGCAGAATGCTTTCTCTTCTTCCTCAGAAGATAACCATTTGATGAATGTCTTAGCTGCTTCTTTGTGCTCGTCGTCAATGTATGTATTTACAGCAAGGTCAAGACCGCCAAGGCAGCTGTGTGCTGTATCGCCTTCATTGTATACAGGAAGCATTGTCATACCAACTTTTCCTGCAACTTCAGACTGCTCTGCATCGTTAAATGTATTCCATGTACCGGACCATGTACGGCATGTGAGAGCTTTGCCCTCCTGGAATACCTGCTGTGACTCTGTCTCAGCATATGTGGTTGTTCCTTCCGGAGCATATGTTCCAATGTAATCATGCATCAGCTGTGTAGCATCGATTGCTTCCTGAGTATTGCATGTAGGATTTCCGTCCTCGTCAAGTACACTTGCGCCGAAGGATGCAAGGAACTCAACCCAGTTGCAAACCATAGCCTCGCTCTGTGCTCCCTGGTAGCAGAATGCATAATCAATACCGGAATCTTCGCCAAGCTTCTCATATACATCGATCCATCCCTGATATGTGGTTGGAACTTCTGTAATTCCCAGATCCTCAAGTACATCTGTACGATAGAACAGTGCAGATGCGTTTGTGAACCATGGTGCTGCATAAAGCTTACCATCGTATTTTGCACCTTCTACTGTACCATCCAGGTATGCGCTCAGCTCATCCTCTGTGTACAGATCATCCAGTGCCTCGACCCATCCGGCAGATGCAAACTCTGCTACGTAAACAACATCAAGTGCCATAACATCGATGCTTGTATCCTCAGATACCATCTTGTTTACAAAATCATCATGAAGGTTGTTAGCGTCCTGTGGAAGATGATAGGACTGAACCTCGATCTTGTCCTGGCTCTCGTTGAATGCCTTGATTGCTTCTTCTGTAGGAGTGCCAACGCCCTCATCAAAAGCAAAAGTAAGTGTGATCTTGTCGCCGGATGCGTTTTCCTCATCTGCAAAGACGAAAGCAGACTGAGATGCAGTCATAGCTGCGATCACGCCAAGTGCTGTAGCTCTTCGTAACATTGTTTTTTTCATGTTATATCCTCCTTAGATATATGATTTTTTATCTTGCACCCTTTCGGGAACAGTTTCTTAAATTTTTTCTGAAAAAGGCCGCAGTTTTCCCGTAGGAAAGCGCTTACCCACTTTCTAAAAAAGTATCCTGCCTGATAACAGCTGATGTTACAAAGCAGGATGCCTGTGCTCATCAGAAATGAACAAATCTTTCTATTATTACTGCTTAACTATGATACCTGTGGATTATTTCATACTTTATAATCTTACAATTCTTGTATCATCAAATCTTTTTAACGCTGAATCTGCGGATGATCTTGTGAGGAACATATGTAAGCTTCTCAGTGGTTTTCTCCTGGTTTTCAATCAGGGAAAACAGCTCTTCGGCTGCTTTCTTGCCCTCATCATAATAAGGAATCCGTACCGTAGATAATGCAGGGGTCACATACATAGAAACCTCAGAATCGTCGATCCCCATAACGGAAATGTCTTCCGGTACCTTCATGCCAAACTTGGCAATGCACGCCTGAGCGCCAACCGCCGTCATATCACAGCAGGCAAGCACAGCTGTAGGAAGTACCATGCTCTCCTCATAGATCCGCTGCATAGCCTTTACTCCACTGTCGTAGGAGAAATCACCGATGGTAATATAGGACTCCGGTATCTCCAGTCCTAACTTATCTACTGCCTCGCGAAAGCCCTGAAGCCTTAATGTCCCAGAAGAATAGTCCTCCTTAGGTCCACTGATATAAGCGATGCGCTTATGTCCATTGGCTGCCAGAAACTCTACCGCATCGATCACAGCTTTCTTATTGTCATGGATCACTGTATTGATCTTTGTTTTTCCGTCAGAAGCCTGCTGTGTAAGAAGTACCACAGGAAAATCCAGATCCAGCATCCATTTCACACAGTCACTGTCAATGTTCATACCTGCCAGCAACACTCCGGATACCCTCTGCTCCTGCATTCTCTCAAGCAGCACCTTTTCTTTCTTCCTGTCTCCGTCCGACTCACAGATCATTACTGTAAAGCCTTTCTTCTGACAGACACGGTTGATTCCTTTAATGCTTGTAGAAATAACCGAATTGGAAACGTCCCGCACGATCACGCCAATGATATTGGACTTATCTGTTGCCAGTCCTTTGGCAAATGTGTTGGGTTTGAACCGGTTCCTTTCTACCGCATCCAGAACTCTTTGTTTCAGTTCCGGGCTTACCGCCTTTGTATCGTTGATCACTCGGGATACGGTAGCGATGGAAACCTTTGCCTCGTTTGCAATGTCTTCAATCGTAACTGCCATGCCTTATTCCTCCGCTTATCAGGAAAGCCCTTTCCTTGATTAAGAAGTTATCACTCTTTCCTGTTTTTGTCAATAATATTCTAAACTTTTCCTTGCTTTTTGATCGTTTTCGTCACTATGCATAGTTTTGAATGTTTGTTTTTGGATACTTTTCCGGCTTTTCCCGCTGTTTTAGGTAAGCGTTTTCTTCGCTAAGGCCTTCTATGCTTTTCTGTACACTTCTATTCTTATCATATTGGATCAAAAGCCCACGGCTATGATACCTGCAGATTGCTTCATACTATGCACTCCCATAATCCTACCCTATATTCGCATATCACAGGAAATTCAAGAATGCCTCGGCATTCTTGCTGCGAGGTGCGCGTCATGCAATTGCATGACTTACTTCTCCTGCGCACCTCTGCAATCCTGCCGGAGGCTATATCAGCTGGGGGATTGACTCCCACCACTGATACCAGCTTGTTTCTCACCACCTATAGAGGTGGGAGTCATCTCCCAGCTGATATTCCACTTTTATGCTCATAGTCTATGTCTTGCCTCATATCCTTGTTTCTAATCTTCCTCGCTGAACAGCTCCGGAAGCAGCGGCTTCAGTGCCCTTCTGTGTAATCCTACACAGACGTAGGCAGGACAGGAAAACCAGAAGAGAAGAATCAGCGGCAGCATACGCAGCATTAGTGATACAGACATCATAAGTACCGAAAGAACTGAAGCAGTGAGAAGTGTAGTCAGGATCACCAGAGGAAATTTGGCCAGAGCCAGCAGAAAACTGTTTTTCAACTCATCTTTATTCCATTTTTCTGTTTTAGCTGCAATAAATGCTGAATACTGAAAGATACCTGACAGGATCAGGAAAAGTACCACATAAATCCCGCAGAATAAGATACGTCCTGTCCCTTCCATGGTTTTCAAAACATAATTCACATTAAAGCCAAGCCCAATGCAGCATACCAAGATCACGGTCCCGATCGGAATCATAGGCTTCAGGCTTTTTTTGAACACCTGGAAGAACCGTTTTGCTGAAAAACAACCTTCACCGTGAACATGCATTTCATTCATACTGTCTGTCATGGCTGCGTAGGAGGCTCCCATGGTCACAACCGGCAGGGAGCATAAGATGAAGAGCAGATTGATCTCTGCCAATTCCAGAAGGATGGTCATAAATCTGAACAATGGGGAGTCTGTACCAAAAAATCGTTTCATTGTCTTTTCCTCTTTCTTGTGTATTTTCCTAGTTGAACATTTTTATAATGGAATGTGATAACAGCCAGGAAAGTGCTTTCCCGATTATCTTATATCTATATTTATCCAATTCCCGGTATGTTGTCAAGCCCTAACCTTACCGCACTTTCTGTTTCAATGAAAATAGCGCAGCCTTTTTAAAGACTGCGCCATTTCCTGATTGGCATTTTTTGGTTTATTACTTTTATTGCTTTTATTACTTTTATTATTTTTATTGTTACAGGTTTATTTTGTTCCTTTCATGCGTCTGTCAATGTAGTCTGCCAGGAAATCCACGCTTCCCTCAAGTCCTAACTTACTGCTGTTCAGGCTCAGATCATAAGTATGGGAATCTGACCATTTTGATTTACAGTGACTGTCATGGTATTTCTTTCTTTTTCTGTCTTTTTCTCTAATGAATCTTTCAGCTTCTTTCTCGCTTTTTCCATAAAGATGCTGCACACGGGCTACTTTACTTTCCATGTCACCAATGATAAAGACAGAAACCAGTCCTTCATAATCTTTCAGAATGGTTTCAGAGCAACGGCCTACGATCACAAAAGACTGGCCTTTCTCTGCTTTATCCAGAAGAAAGTTAAACTGCATGTTTGCCACATTGTCGGCCGGTGAACTGCTCATCCCATTGATAGAGCGGTACAAAAATTTGTTGTGCTTCATTTCGTCATATTCCTGAAGCTCCTGGCTATCCATATTATGACTGGCAGCCACTTCATCCAAAAGATTGTGGTCATACAGCGGCAGTCCATAACGCTTCGCCAAGCGCTCTGCGATCTCATGTCCTGCACTTCCGAACTCTCGTCCGATTGAAATAATTAACTGCTTCATCTTCTCTTCCCTCCCATCACGGTAAATAACGTACATATATCATAACCATGGAGATCAGAATCACAAGTATGGTCGCCGGAGCCATAGATTTGCAATATCTTCCCCACTTGATCATATGACCGCTCTTTGCTGCTGTGGCAATACCCACAACATTGGCAGATGCTCCGATTGGTGTGGCACTTCCTCCAATATCGGTTCCCATAGCAAGTGCCCATGCAAGGACGGAAATCTCAATCCCCTGTGTAGCTGCCAGACTGTTGATCACTGGGATCATGGTAGCAGCAAATGGAATATTATCAATAAATGCACTTGCAATTGCAGATACCCAGATGATAATGGCAATCATTACTTTCAGATTACCTCCACTGACATTTCCGATAAAGCCAGCCAGCAGCGTAAGGATTCCGGTCTTTTCCAGACCTCCTACGACGACAAACAGTCCTACAAAGAACAGAAGGGTTTTGTAATCTACTTTCTTCAGAAGATCAAGTGCATCTCTTCCTGCTGTAAGCAATGTGACAAGAGCAATGAATACTCCAATGCAGGATACGGTAAGTCCAGTCTGGGAATGTGTTACCAAAAGAACCACTGCACACAGGAAAATGATCCAGCTGATCACAAATCCGCCTTTACTGGTAATAGCCTCTGAAGGATCCGGATAATCTGCCGGATTCTTTGTGACGGTATTAGATGTCAGTTCCTTTCTGAATACCAGATAGAAATAAATCACAACTGCAACAAGAGATACAATTGCGATCAGACCTGTATTGGTCACAAAGTCAGAAAATGACATTCCCAGGGATGTTCCAATGATAATGTTTGGCGGATCTCCGCACATAGTAGCCGATCCTCCAAGATTTGCACAAAAAATCTCAGATAGGATCATTGGCACAGGGTTAAACTTTAATAGCTGGGACAATTCCACCGTAACAGCTGCCAGGAACAGGATCACGGTAATGCTGTCGATAAACATTGCAAGTACAAAGGAAAGTACCATAAATGTGATAAAAATCGGGATAATCTGGTATTTGACCATCTTGGCGATCTTCATACACAGCCAGCGGAAAAATCCGGATTTGGCCATACCTTCCACCATAATCATCATTCCGGCAATAAATACGATGGTTTCCCAGTTAATACCGCCAGAGGATTCACTGGCCTGTCCGGTTGTGTGCCAGAATGCTTCTGTGAAAAAGGTTTTCAGGTTCAAGGTATCTATAATCGCACTTGGGCTACGCATACAGATACCAAAAGTAACTACCAGGGTCAGAAGAGCACATCCCAACGTCACAATGTGTCTTTCCCAAACTTCTGTAATAATTAAAATGAACATTGCCAGAAAAATTATTACAGCCAATATCTGTGATATCATTCTCTCTTTTCCTCCATATATGTATCTTAGATATCATTATCCTTTTTCCGTATACAGAAGATCAGTGCTTTCTTCCATCCTGCTGATGTATATATCTTATGATCTGACTTCGTCCACCCACATTGCAGAGAATGCAGAACCGTCTTTTCTTTTCCATGTAATGAAAATTTACCAAAAAACAGATTGCCGCCAAAACGATCAGGCATACCGCAATGCCGTTCCTTTGCAGATAACGTCTTGCCTCTTCCAGGAACTCACAAGCCTGGCGAAGACCGGAAAGTTCTTCTGCGGTGTCCTGATTACTTCTTGCGAGTTCCGGTGACATCAATGAAACTAAAGCCGGGCTCTGTTCCAGACGTCCAACTGCTTCGGCCTGCACATCTGCAAAGTACGCCCCTGCAATGGCCATAATGATCCCCAGTGCGAAGCATATGAACTTTTGTATAATAGCCTGTCTGTTCATTGAACCCACCTCTGTATCCCGAAAAATTGCTTCGTATATCATAGCACAGGAAAAAACTTGTTTCAATTCTTTTTAGAAGGTGAAAACGCTGAAAAAAGCGCCCATTACTACGGGTAAAATGAACAGTAGTGACATGCTCCCACCACTTAAATCTCTAATTTTGAAGTGGGGGCTTCTTGCTCAATGGCTCTACTGAGCCAAGTATCTACAAGCTATCCTCGCGTG
>NZ_JAOQJL010000028.1:0-50023 GCF_025566965.1 Blautia ammoniilytica
AAGAACAAGTGTTCTTTTTGCTTTTATGCAATTCATCTCCCACCTGTAGAGGAAGGAGAATTCTTGCTATATATTATGTTAAAATTTACCCCCACATATTGTATCTTCGTATTTTATTGTGTTTTGATATAGCCTACAATCTCCTCCACACAATCCTCCAATTCAACATTCTGAAACCTCTTCCAGATTCCTGCCTTCAGAATATTCTCCTCAGAAAAATCTACCTGATCTGCCAGGAAACGTCTGCACATTTCCTCATACTTTGGCTTCTCCTGCTCCTTCTCCCTATTCAGTGCACGGGTAAGACGTTCTCCATCCTCCACTTCGATATAAACCGGACGTACTGCATCCTCACCATAATAGTTTTTCAGTTTAAGATAGGATTCCAATGTGCCAATCCCAAGATAATCATCCTGTGTCAGATCCACCTGTCCGTCATCTGCGGTAAAATAATACCAGATTCCATGCATGGTACTGTAGGAACGCGCCTCGATCACACAACCCTTTCTCCTGAATTCTTTCAGCTTTTCTTCATCTGTAAAAAAATATTGCTTTCCTTCTTCTTCTCCGTCACGTATAGGACGTGTTGTATATAAAACCATTTTTTTCAGATTCAGTTCTGTATGCTGCATCAGTCTTGCGTAGATATGATCCTTACCTGATGCACTCTTTCCCATGATATAAAAAATCTTTCCCATATGGTTCCAGGGCATAAGCCCTATAACTCCTTTACTACTGCTATGGTTTCATTTGTATTGTCTGCAAGCCCCTGGAAATTCAGTCCCTGCTCCATGTATCTTCTCACATTCTTTATGAAAAGTCCAGTAATCTGCTCACCTGGTACCAGAATCGGAATCCCCGGTGGATACAGATAAGCAAATTCTGTAGAAATCTTCCCTGCACTTTCTTCTAAAGGACAAGGCACAGACGGAGCATCCATTGCCTGGGTGATCCTCATAAACTGCTTCTTTTCTTCCCAGCGAAAATCATACTCTGTCCTCTTATCTTCCACCTTCAAAACGGCTGCTTCTCTTTCATCTATGGTCTGTATGGCCTCACACAAACGTAAAAATCCTTCTTCTGTATCACCTACTGCTGCCATAGCGATCACATACTGCTCTGTCTCCATCTCCACTTCGATCTTAAATTCCTGACGCAGGATCTTGGCAAGCTGTGTGCCATTAAAGGAACAATGCTCCGTAGACAATATGATCTTTGATCTGTCAAAATCGAAATATTCTTTATTGCCCGGCTCAGGAACCAATCTTATATAATTACATTTCGCCAATCTTCGCCTTGCCTGCTCCAACTGCCTGGTGAAGGTGCGAAACATGTCCGTACCTTCTCTTTTCATCTTGTCTACACAGGCATCAATACTTGCCATAAGTACATAGGAGGGACTGCTGGTCTGATAAATATCCATAAATCTGGCAAGCTTTGTCCCATCTACAAGATCACTGCACCTGTGGAGAACTGCAGTCTGTGTCATAGAAGGCAGGGTCTTGTGAAAACTCTGGATTACCACATCTGCTCCCAGCTTCTCTGCTGGCACAGGAAAATAAGAAGAATATCGGAAATGAGCACCATGAGCCTCATCTACGATCAGTGGAACCTGATGCTCATGTGCGATCCTGGCGATTTCCTGAATATCTGACACTACTCCATCATAAGTAGGAGAAGTGATCAGCACTGCCTGGATATTTTTATTTTCTTCCAGCGATCTTTCCACACGGGAAGTCAAAATTTCTCCATTTATCCCCAATTTTGGGTCTGTCTGTGGATAAATATATATTGGTTCAAGATCTCTTAAATAAATCCCATGATATACCGCTTTGTGGCAGTTACGTGCTACCAGGATCTGTCCTCCCTTTTCCACAGAAGCAGAAATAGCCGAAAGGATAGCTGCCGTACTTCCATTTACAGAAAAAAAACTTTGTTTTACTTCGTAAAGTCTGGCCAGCTCTTCCTGTGCTTCTTTAATGATCCCTTCTGCATGATGAAGATTATCAAATCCATATATTTCTGTAATATCCTGCTCTATTGGAAAATCTCCGTACACAGATGCTTTGTTTCTTTTGTGCCCCGGCATGTGAAACGGGTAAGACCCTTCCTGACCGTATGCTTCCAGCTTTTTATATAATCGTTCCATCCTGTCCTCATATCCTGTCTGTATGGCCGATCCAGCAGGATCAAACCTTAAACCTGTATCCAACACCCCAGATCGTCTCAATATACTGTGGCTTTGCTGTATTAAACTCTATCTTCTCACGGATCTTCTTAATGTGTACAGTAACTGTGGCTATATCCCCTACAGATTCCATATCCCAGATCTCCCGGAACAATTCTTCTTTTGTAAATACCCGGTTGGGATTCTCTGCCAGAAAAGTAAGAAGGTCAAATTCCTTGGTAGTAAAGGTGGTTTCTTCCCCATTGATCCATACTCTCCTGGCCGTCTTGTCAATCTTGATCCCACGGATCTCGATCACATCATTCTTCTGGACATTAGATCCTACCAGACGATTGTATCTTTCCATATGAGCTTTTACCCGGGCAACCAGTTCACTGGGGCTGAATGGCTTGGTCATGTAATCATCTGCTCCAAGTCCAAGTCCTCGTATCTTGTCAATATCATCCTTCTTGGCAGAAACCATGATGATCGGGATATTCTTCTCCTGGCGCACCTGCCTGCAAATATCAAAGCCATCCACCTCCGGAAGCATAAGATCCAGAATGATCAGATCAAATTTCTCTGTCAGTGCCCGATCAAGTCCTGTATCTCCCCGGTTGGCTATCTCTACTTCAAACCCGGAAAGTTCCAGATAATCCTTTTCCAGATCTGCAATTGCTTCTTCATCTTCTATGATCAATATCTTACTCATTTCATAGGTACCTCCTGATATTTTCTGAGAACAAAGTACATGATCGTACCAATCCCTTCACGGCTTGTAGCCCATACCTTGCCGCCATGGTCCTCCAGGATTTTCTTTACAATGGAAAGCCCTATGCCACTGCCCCCCTTAGAAGAATTACGGGAAATATCCGTCCTGTAAAAACGGTCAAAAATATATGGAAGATCCTTGGCCCCAATACCCTTGCCATTGTCCTCTATCTCAACCTGGATAAAATCTCCAACATCCTTTACACGGATCTGTATAATACCTCTCTTCTTGTCCATGTACTTGATGGCATTGCCGATAATATTGTGAATCACCCTGCGGATCTGCTCACCGTCAGCGATCACCACCACATCATTCTCCACATAATTGGCATAAACCAACTCGATTCCTTTTGTTTCCAGCTCCAGACCAACTTCTTCTGCGCAGTCACTGAAATAATCCTCTACATTCAGCTTGCTGAACGTATATGGGATACGGTTGGTGTCAATCTTGGAATAAAAAGTAAGCTCATTGATCAAATGATCCATCTCATTTGTCTTATTATAAATGGTACGCACATATCTGTCCATCTTCTCCGGTGTATCTGCAACACCATCCATGATCCCCTCCACATATCCTTTCACAGCAGTGATCGGGGTCTTCAGGTCATGGGAAATATTGCTAATCAGCTCTTTATTCTCTTTTTCGATCAGATTCTTCTCTTCTGTGGATTCTTTCAGACGGCGGCGCATCTCTTCAAAGTCCTGGCACAACTGGGAAAATTCATCATTTCCCTCTACATCCAGGACAAAGTCCAAATTCCCTTCTTTGATGTTCTGCGTCGCTTTTTTAAGTTTTACCAAGGGAGTGGCAATACTCCGGTACAGCCAGAGACCAATTGCCAGCGCTGTAAATATAAGAATAATAAATGCAGACAAAAACAGATCCTTGGTCATCAAATGGATCCTGGCATGTCCTTCATCGGACTGCGAAATGGCAATATCATATACTTCTCCATCACTGTCAGTCTCTGTCTGGGTAACGGTTTGCTTGGACTGAGTCTCTCTAAAACCATATAATGCTGCAGCAAAAAGCAGTAACGGAACCAAAATGATCATCGTAAATCCTACGATGATTCTTGCTTTCAGTTTCATAGGCAATATCCTTTACTTATTCATCCTGTACGTTAGCAGTATTATATCACAGATACCATTGTTTATCTCTAAATTTTCTATAAAAAAGCTTCACTGGGCACGATCCTATTACGAAAAAAAGCGCCCCACCATACAGTGAAGCGCATTTTCCAAATCTATTAACGGCTTATGCCAGATATTTTTTAAGATCATCAACTTTGTCCAGATGCTCCCATGGAAGATCAACATCTGTACGTCCAAAATGTCCGTAAGCAGCAGTCTGTTTGTAGATCGGGCGACGCAGATCCAGCATTTTGATGATACCAGCCGGGCGAAGATCAAAATTCTCACGGATCACTTCTACAAGCTTTGCATCAGAAAGCTTTCCTGTGCCAAATGTTTCTACATGAATAGATGTAGGATGTGCAACACCGATTGCATAAGAAAGCTGGATCTCACACTTGTCGGCCAGTCCTGCTGCCACAATATTCTTAGCTACATAACGAGCTGCATAAGCTGCAGAACGGTCTACCTTTGTACAGTCCTTTCCGGAAAAAGCACCGCCGCCGTGACGTCCTGTTCCACCGTATGTATCTACAATGATCTTACGTCCTGTAAGTCCACTATCACCATGAGGTCCGCCGATTACAAAACGTCCGGTAGGATTAATAAAATACTTGGTATCCTCATCTACCATATCACTTGGGATGATCTCATCAAATACATATTTTTTAATATCTTTATGGATTTGCTCCTGTGTTACATCCGGATCATGCTGTGTAGAGCATACAACTGCATCAATACGGATCGGCTTTCCATCTTCACTGTATTCTACAGTTACCTGAGTCTTGCCATCTGGCCTTAAATATTTTAAAGTACCATCTTTACGTACTTTTGTAAGCTGATATGAAAGCTTGTGTGCCATATTGATGGCATAAGGCATATATTCTTCCGTCTCATTGGTAGCATAACCAAACTGAATGCCCTGATCGCCGGCTCCAATGGAATCCAGTTCATCCTCATCCATCTTATCCTCTCTCAGCTCCAATGCTTTATCAACACCCATTGCAATGTCTCCTGACTGCTCGTCGATTGCAGTAATCACAGCACAGGTATCTGCATCAAATCCGTATTTGCCTCTGGTATAACCAATCTCACGAACCGTATCCCTTACGATCTTCTGGATATCAACATATGCTTTTGTAGTAATCTCTCCCATAACAAGCACAAGACCTGTGGTTGTTGCTGTCTCGCAGGCTACACGGCTCATCGGATCCTGTTCTATCAATGCATCAAGAATGGCATCTGAAATAGCATCACACATTTTGTCCGGATGACCTTCTGTTACTGATTCGGAAGTAAATAAAAGTTTCTCCATGATTTCTCCTTTTCTCTTTAAATGTAAAAACAGCCCGAATAATCGGACTGTTTAATAAATGCTATATATAATCAGTCCTCTTATTGTTCGATTGCTCGCTCAGGCAGGGCACCTTCCATGATCTCTCAGGGGTTGCCGTGGCTTCTCAGGTCCTATGTACCTCCACCACTCTGAATAAAAGGCTATTTTTAATTGTATCGTTGCAAACAATACAATATACTCATTAATATCAATTGTCAATAGATTTTTAAAAAATCTGACCGCCAGTCATTTCATAGTATTAACACCGCTTTACAGCATGCTATAGCATCAGGCCAAATCCATAAGATCATCCTACACGAAGACGAAACTTCTGGATCTCCTTCTCACTGGATACACGCTCGATCTCGGCACCAAGACTTCTCAGCTTATCCTCAAAATCCTCATATCCTCTCTGGATATACTGGATATCATCCACTATGGTAATACCCTCTGCTGCAAGTCCGGCAATCACAAGAGCAGCTCCTGCACGCAGATCCGGTGCACTGACTCTAGCTCCTGTCAGCTTCTTCACACCATCAATAATAGCAGAATTACCTTCTACCTTGATGCTGGCTCCCATTCTGGAAAGCTCGTCTGCATATTTGAAACGATTCTCAAAAATACTCTCTGTTACAATACTTGTCCCCTCTGCAAGGGCAAGGGCAACTGCAATCTGCGGCTGCATATCTGTAGGATATCCTGGATATGGAAGGGTCTTCACATGAGTACGGTGAAGCTTTCCTGTAGCACGTACACGAACCGCATCATCAAACTCCTGTACCTCACAGCCGATTTCCTCCAGCTTGGCAGTGGTTGCTTCCAGATGCTTCGGTATTACATTTCTTACGGTAACATCGCCGCCTGTAGCAGCTGCAGCAAACATAAATGTACCAGCCTCGATCTGATCCGGAATAATGGAATATTCTGTCTTGTGAAGCTTCTCAACTCCACGGATACGAATCACATCTGTACCTGCACCCTTGATGTTGGCTCCCATACTGTTCAGGAAATTGGCAACATCTACTACATGTGGCTCACGTGCTGCATTCTCGATAATCGTACGTCCTGGCGCCAGGGATGCAGCCATCATAATATTGATGGTAGCTCCAACAGATACCACATCAAGGAAAATATGGCTTCCATGAAGATTCTCTGCTTTGGCCACGATCGCACCATGAAGAATATCCACCTTTGCTCCAAGGGCACGGAATCCCTTTAAATGCTGGTCGATAGGACGGCTTCCGATATTACATCCTCCCGGAAGGGGGACTTCTGCATGCTTATACTTGCCAAGCAATGCTCCTAACAGATAATAAGACGCACGGATCTTCTTAATATATTCATAATCCACACTTACGTCCGCAATGGTAGAACCATTGATCTTAACGGTTGATTTGTTCACACGCTCTACCTGGGCACCAATACCGGAAATAGCCTCCAGCAAAACATTTATGTCTCTTACATCAGGCAGGTTTTCAATCAGGATAGTCTCGTCCGTCATTATTGCTGCGGATAAAATAGCAAGAGCCGCATTCTTTGCACCGGCTATGTCCACCTCACCTACCAGTGGATTTCCGCCTTTAATAACATACTGTTCCATAAAACACCTCTATTATTTACTCTCCTCATGTCAACAGTTACTTTTACCCCTTTGATTCTCATATAGCTACTGATGCTTTTCACTATACCAGTGTTTCCAAAACTGCCTGCAGACTTGCTTCCAAATCTTTCCCTTCTTCATCAATCACAATATCTGCATATCTCTCATATAAGGGAACTCGTTCCTCATAAAGGCTTTTCAGAGTCTGTCCTTCCTTCAAAAGAACTCCTCTTTTTTCAAGATTTCCCAGTCTTTTAGCAAGGGAATCCAGAGAAAGCCTGAGATAAACGACTTTTCCTATTTTTTTGAGATGATCCATTGCCTCCTCACAATATACCACACTTCCCCCAGTGGCAATGACTGTATTCTCAGTCTCAATGGATGCATTCACACGATTCTCTATGGCTTTGAATCCTTCGACTCCTTCCTGCTCAATGATCTGATGCAGACGCCTTTTCTCCTGACGCTGTATCAACAGGTCTGAATCCATAAATTCATATCCCAGTACCTTGGCAAGAACAACACCAATGGTGCTCTTCCCCACTCCCGGCATGCCAATCAATGTAATATTATTCATGTTCTCAATAAATTCCTTTCGATTTTAACACATTCTGATCAAATGTGCAATCCCACCGTGAAATCAGCGCTTTTCCTGTTTTTTTCTTTTCTTTACGCTGTACCCGAAAGTGCCCAGGCTTTTGCCTGTTCCCAAATATTCACCATGGGAATATACGATCGGTTTTGCTTTATTCAGTTGAAATTTATTATTCTTATCTATGTACTCCTGCTGGGCATGGACTGCCAGAACCTCTGCAAGAAACATGTGATGGGAACCAAGCTCCTTCACCTCTGTTACCCTGCATTCAATAGATACCGGTGATTCCTTGATCATAGGTGCCTTTACAAACTGTGCCGGCTCCTTGGTAAGATGGGCTTCTTTAAATTTGTCCACATCCCTTCCTGAACGGACACCACAGTAATCTGTAGCAAAAGCCAATTCCTCAGTAGTAAGGTTGATCACAAATTCTCCGGTTTTTTTAAGCATTTCGTAGGAATATCTTGACGGGCGCACAGAAATATAAACCATAGGCGGATTAGTACATATGGTTCCTGTCCAGGCCACTGTAATAATGTTGTCATTTCCCTGTCCGTCTGTAACGCTTACCATCACTGCCGGAAGAGGATACAGCATATTCCCGGGTTTCCATGTTTCTTTCATAATTTTTATCTATCCTTCTGTATTCTTTAATGCTCTTTATCCTAACGATTTTTATACAATGGTCTTTACTGTAATGATCTTACTGCAAGATTATGCATATTCGTTGGTCATAAGCTGTGCAGCTTCCATCATCGCAGGAATGATCTGCTTCTTTCTTGAAACCACTCCCGGAAGCATAAATGCTCCGTTCTCAGGCTCAATATGAAAAGCAGACTCTGCCATTTCCCGGCTGCCTTCTCCATAGTAAAGAAGCATAGTAGACTCGTCCAGGATATTAGTAAGCATAAAATAAACCCTGGTAACACCATGCCGCCCGCATTCGCTTACCATAAATGGCTCCAGCCTCTCTTTGATCTCCAGAAGCTCGTCTTTGTCCATGGAACTGATCTGTCCCACGCCAAAAGTAACATTTCCTTCTGCAATAAATTTCTTGTAATCCTGATAAAAAATCTCTTCCGGAGACTTGTCCTTCAGATTGCTGCCTGCCTTAAACATTTCCTTTGCAAATTCTTCTATCTTAATATCAGCGATCAGTGCCAATGCACTAGCAGCAATCTTATCCTGCTGCGTGCATGTAGGGGAACGAAACATCAGCGTGTCTGAGATGATTGCCGCACAGAGAAGTCCTGCGATCTTTGGCGGAATCTCCAGCCTTTCTTCCCCATAAATCTTATAAAGAATGGTGGCTGTGCAGCCTACCGGTTCATTCCGAAAGCTGATAGGCTTCATCGTCTCCAATGATCCCAGCTTATGGTGATCAATGATCTCAACGATCTCAGCTTTATCTATATTATCAACTGCCTGATCCTTCTCATTATGATCTACCAGAATCACCTTTTTCCTGTGCATATCAAGAAAATTACGGCGAGAAATAGTACCTACGCATTTCCCCCGCTTATTGATCACAGGAAATGCACGGTGACGGTGTTTAATCATAACATCCTGAATATCATCTGTAAAGTCTTCTGTATTAAAAGTCACCAGATTATCCCTTTTCATTACAAATCTTAAAGGAATACTCTGGTTGATCAGCCTTGCAATTGTAAAAGAATCACATGGTGAGGTGATCACCACAATGTTCTTCTCATGTGCAAGAGATAGCACCTTCTGAGATACCTCAACACCCATACCCACAATGATACAGCTTACATTTAGTCTGATTGCCTGGATATGGTCTTCTTCACGGTTGCCCATGATCACCATATCGTCTTCTTTTACAAATTCCTTCAGTACCTGAGGATTGGCAGTGCCTACAAGAACCTTACCTTTTACAAAATAAGCATGTTCATTACCCTCAACTACCTTGCCGCTAAGGGTTTCCGCAATCCTTCTGTACTGGGTCCTGGCATTAGACAGAAAGTAACTATCTGTTGTATCCATGTAAGTCTTTGCAATATCTCCGATGGTGACAAGGCCTTCCAGTTCTCCGTCCTTGTCCCGGATGGGCAGTGACACAATACTATTCTCCTGCATCATATCCCATGCATTCTTCAGGGACATACTCTTATCCGCCTCAGGACTGACACGAATATCCATATCCTTTACCTGTGTACCTATATTTCCCAGATATGCAGGAGGCTGTACCCCAAAACGCTTCAGTACATACTGAGTCTCTTCATTGATCTGACCTGCACGCTTGGGAATATATTTTTTTACAAGGCTTTTTTGATTCTTAATGTCTGCATAAGCAATGGCAGAACAGATGGAATCCGTATCCGGATTCTTATGTCCTATTACAAATATTTTTTCCTGTGTACCCATTCATACCGTCCTTCCACGATCCAGAACCCTGATCAAAGCTTGATGTTTGCAAACAGAGAACCAAGGGATGTTGTAGCCTGTTCTCCTGAATCAGGAATTTCAAAGGTTTCTTCTTCTACATCTTTTGCCATCAGGTCGGAAGCCTCTTTAATACTCAGGCTTAACTTACCGTCCTTCACAGAAATCACTTTTACCTTAACAGTATCTCCTACTGTCAATACTTCTGAAGGCTTCTTGATCCTTTTCTCACAGATCTGTGAAATATGGACAAGACCAGAAAGACCATTTCCCAGATCAACAAATGCGCCATAAGGCTGCAGGCTTTCTACTTTTCCTTCCGTAACAAAGCCCGGCTGAATATTTGAAATTTTGTTCTTACGCTCTTCCTCTGCCTTCTCTCTGAGAAGCTCTTTTGCAGAAAGAATCAGCTTCTTGCTATCTTCATCAACATCGATCACCTGTACCTGAAGATGCTTATTCAGGTAATCATTGGTATCCTCCACATAAGAAAGTGCCAGCTTAGATGCAGGGATAAAGCCTCTGATGCCTTCTACATAGGCAACTACACCGCTGTTCACAACTCCCTTTACAATCACATCGATCACTTCACCGGAAGCTTTCATCTCTTTTAAACGATCCCAGGCCAGCACATCAGTAGCCTCCACCCTTGAAAGCAGAATATTCCCATGTCCGTCATCTGTACGCACTACTGTGGCAGAAACCTCATCACCTACATGCACATCTTCTTTCAGGTTAAAACCAGGCTCCCTGCTGTAATCCTCTGCCGGAATAATACCTTCTGCATAATATCTCAGGTCAAGCACTACTTCCTTCTCATCTACACTGATCACTGTACCGGTAAGAATGTCTCCCTCCTGTACCTTCTTAAAAGAAGCCTCCAGCTCCTTCTCATAATCTTTCATTGTTTCAGACATAATCTATTCTCCCATCTTTCAATATTAATTATTCTCATTGTAAATAATCCATATCCTTATAGTATTACTGTTAAAAATACATTTCACAGATAATTCTCATCTTATCTGAAGTGAATTATAGCATACTAGCTGAAAAGATGAAAATATGGATTTTTATATTTTTATATAACATTTTGCTTTCTTCTTGGAAATAAAGATAAACTTTCCCTAAAAACGAGGAGTGCCCCGGTAGTGGTTTACCGGGGCAATTATTATGAAAAAATTTTATGTGTAATGGTGTCATTACAACGTCTTTGGTATTGTTCTTTCGAACTGATTACATCATAGCAGTTACTTGTGAACAAACTATGAACCTGTAGTGAACTTTTAGTTTTTTTGCACAATATTTTCTATTTTTCTATTCTTTTTTTATAAAATTACCACATGCAATTTTTTCATAATGTTTTTATTTATTGTGTATTTAGTACATTAAAGTGATAAATCAGAACCATCCTTTTACTAAATTAAGAATCTTCTTCAGGAATCCTTTCACATCATTCTTCTCAACTCCAAGAGCATCCATCTTGTCAAATACTGCATTTACATCACTGCGAAGCTCATCCTCATCAATATTGGCATCCTTTACCTTTCTGGCAAGGTCTACCATATTGTCCTTCTCTGAATCTGTAAGACTGATCTGGAAAGCATCCGCTGCCTCATTGATCACAGTACGGATCTGATCATCAGTTACATCCTGCTGTCCGATCTTGTCCTTCACATACATGATAATGTCTACTGTCTGATCCGGATCGCTGAATACTGCATCCACTCCACTGTCGATCAGAGCTTCCAGAGAAGAAGTATCAAAACCGGAAGCTATCGCCGGTACCGGTACAGAAAAAGCAAGTGCCCCAGCCATCATAATACCTGTTAATTTCTTTATGTTCTTCAAAATAATAACCTCCTGTTAAATAGCCAAATGATCTTTGTATCTCATAATTTTCTCTATGATATCATCAAATCATTACATCCTTACGATCCGTTTCTTATATCATAAAGTTCGGTTTATTATAACACAGTTGGTATTTAAAATTTGTAAAATATATATAAAATTTCTATAATCATTTTATAAGTAATATCCAAAAGGAAGTTATAATTTTCACTCAATTCCAAATCTCAGTTACAATTATTTTTTTTCTCGTTCATTGTTTTTTCATAATATAAACATGATTCCATCACAATTTATGGATATACTAAAAAACGTAAAAATAATACAGCCAACATTATTTTTATAAATTTCTTTTTCATATGTTAATTACCAATACGGTAATTAACTCTCCTTCCTTTTAAAAAATATATTTGAGACAAAATAAAAAGCATCCGCCTAGCCAACGGATGCTTTTTATTTTATTTATATTCTGGAAAATTCATTGGAAAGCTGCGCAAACTGCTCCAGCGTCAGTGCCTCTCCTCTGATATTCAGCGGAAGACCAGCACTTGTCAGCGCACTTTCGATCTGCTCCTTCGTAAAAGACAATTCAGAAGCATTCTTAAGTCCGTTTACCAGAGTCTTTCTTCTCTGATTAAAGGATGCCCGGATAATGGCAAACATCAGTTTTTCATCATCTACCTTTACCGGCGGCTCCAAAAATCTGGTAAGCCTGATTACAGCACTTCCTACCTTTGGCCTTGGCATAAAACAGTTTGGCGGAACATTGGTCACGATCTGTGGCCTTGCATAATACTGTACAGCCAGTGACAGTGCTCCATAATCCTTAGTACCCGGACCTACCTGCATCCTGTCTGCCACTTCTTTCTGCACCATAATAGTAATACTGTCCAATGGTACCTGATTTTCAAATAATCCCATAATAATAGGCGTTGTAATATAATATGGCAGATTGGCAACCACCTTTACCGGACGTCCACCGTTCTTCTCCTGGGCCAGCTTACATACATCTACCTTCAGGATATCCTCATTGATCACAGTTACATTATCCCAATCCTGTAAGGTATCCTGTAAGATTGGAATCAGAGAACGGTCGATCTCCACCGCTGCCACTTCCCTGGCAGCCTCTGCCAGATACTGGGTCATCGTACCGATACCAGGACCTATCTCAATCACAAAATCATCCTTTGTTATCTGGGCAGCTTCAATGATCCGTTCCAGAACGTGGGTATCAATTAAAAAATTCTGCCCAAACCTTTTCTGGAATACAAAATGATACTTTTGAAGGACTTCAATGGTATATTTTGGATTTCCAAGATAAGGTCTGGGCATTTTTTAATCTCCTTTATTTTGCAAAATCTTTCTCATAGAGTACGATGTATCCGTCTCTGTCAACTCTTTTTTTCTTGTTGAATTTCAGAAGGCCTCCCTGAGATCTGGAAATTGCATTATCCAGAAGCTCTTTCACAGAACCGATATTCATTGGCTCATCTTCTTTTTGGTTGATGCCAATCAGATTATAAAGGGCAAGCATTCCCATCTGATCGATACGGTATCCATTTTCTTTTGTATAAACTCTTGCGAAATTCACAAGCTCATCATTAGTGAAAACAGGTATATTGATCATGGATGTGAACTTCTTTGCAAACCTGGGATATTTGGCAATCAGCTTCCTCATGCCAATCTTCTCATCTTCAAGGATCACTGTAAGACCATCCGTTCTGAAATTCATAGCTTTATCCAGTTCTTCTACAGTCTCCGGAGTAAGGGAATTGGCTTCCTCAATCACCAAAAATCCACCGGAAAGCTTATCTACTACCTTTGACATATCCATGCCATTGATCTGGTCAGCAAATACGTAGGCTACTTTTGAGGCTTCAATATTTCTTTCTTTACAAATAGCAGGAATAAGACTTCCGATCAGCCTTGTCTTACCTGTATCATGACCTCCCATAACAATAATATTGCCTGTTTTTGAGGTCTTATCTGCTGCTGCCAATTGGGCGTCCAGAAGGGCGTCCAGAAGCTGCTCCTTCATACCGGGAACTTTTACAAAATATGTAAACAGCTTTTTCTCCTCATCAGTCAGTGTACGCTCTCTTGGGATAATATCCATAGGATCTCTTTCATCCTTAGGCTGAATAGAATCAATAAACTGCTCTAATTCCTCTTCCTCAGAAAGAACCGGCTTCTCTTCTTCTGACTCTTCTTTCAATGGCTGTATCTCTTCTGCAGCTTCAGGCACTTTCGGTGCAGCCTTTTCTTTTAATTCTTCTATCGGCTCATCATCTGCACTGTAATCGTTGGTAAATAATTCTTCATCTTCCAGTCTTGGGATCTCAGGTACAGAAGATTTCTCAAGGCTTTTCTCTTCAGGCTTCTTCGGACCATTCAGGAATTCAGCTTCTGCTTCCTGCAGATCCTCCTCGGAAAGAAATTCTTCTTCCTCAAGTTCCACCATTTTCTTTTGTGGTGAAGGCACTTCTTCTTTTATTGGCTCTTGAACAGGAACTGTTACTTTCACCGGCTGTGCTTCTTCTTTTTCAGGAATCTTTTCTTCTTTGGAAACAAGAGTTTCCTTTACTTCAGGTTCTTCTGGAATATTGATGCCCTGGGCACTTGCTGCTGCCAGAATGGTATCTTCCAGATTAAATTCTTTGCCCTCTTTCTGATTGGCAAAAACAGGAGTATCATCCAGAACTGCCTTAGGTACCTCCGGTGTTTCTTCTGCTTCAAAATTCTTCATGGACTCTGGAATTTTAAGCTCCGGCATGGTGAAATTCTCTTTCAGATCTGCAGATTCTTTCTTTTCTGCAGCATCCTCTTTAACCAGAATGGACTTGCCGCTCTCAGGCTCCAGTGCAGGTGCATTCGCCAGTTCTTTATCTGAAGGCTTTTTGATCATCTCATCCTCTGCACCATACTCCTCGCTTAAAAGCTCTTCATCCGATTCCATACGTTTACCGAAAATGTCACGGATTCCTTTGGATATCTTCTCCTGAAGACTTTCTACTCCGCTCAGGTCTTTATCATTTCCAACCGGAATACTTTCGATCAGTGGCTGTTCTTTTTCTTCACTGCTTTCTTTCGGCTCCTCGCCTTTGTCCTTCAGACTCTGTACTTCCTCAGGTGTAAACAGCTTAGGCACAAACTGCTGCTCATAACGCTGCTTCTCATCTCCTGTAAGTGCTCCCATACGAAGCTTCAGATCCATGGCACGCATCACATAGCTGCCTTCATTAAACCACAGGATCATCTCATTACATAATTCAAGACACTTTTCCTTTTCGCCTGCCTGATAATAAAGATTTGCCAGCTCATAAGACCATTTCTCTGTAAATTCTTTTTCTTTATATTCTTCAAGAACCTTGATCTGTTCACTGATAGGAGCATTCTTTGCACTTAAGATCTTATATTTCAGAACCAGAAGAGTGCTGTCCCCTGGGGCAACCTCCTTGTATTCCTGATAAAAATCCTTAGCCTCCTCAATGTCCCCCATCTTCAGAGAAACCTCGATCAGACGGTAAAGAATATTCTTGCCGATAGGTGCCCTGTGATAAGCCAGAAGAAAAATCTCCTTACTGTCCTCATACCGCTTATTGGCTGCATAGATCTCACCTACTACACAAAGAGTACGTACATTCTTTACACGGCGCCAGTCAATACTGTCAACAACGCCCATAGCCCCCTTATAATCCTTGTTCTCAACAAGGTGATTAATCTCCTCCAGCTTAATACGAAATTCTTCCTTGTCCAAAATTTTCACCAACTTTCCAATACCAACTCACAATTACGGATAGTTTATCATAAGCAGTCATGCTTGTCAAAAAATAAATGTTTCACATCTAATGTACATGACCTGCAACAACCTGAAAAACCTTATTAATGTGAAACTGCCTGCTTACAAAATCATCAAGTCCTGTACAGGTGATCAATGTCTGTATATCATGGATGCTGTCCAGGAGACAGGACTGCCTGCTGCTGTCCAGTTCAGAAAGCACATCATCCAGAAGAAGCACAGGCTTATCCTTAATGATTTTTTCTACCAGATATATTTCTGAAAGCTTCAAAGATAAAGCTGCTGTCCTTTGCTGTCCCTGAGAACCATATTTACGGATATCGATGCCATTGACCATTACACCAAAATCATCTCTGTGGGGTCCTGTAGAACTTAAGCGCATACGAAAATCCCTGTCTCTGTTTTTAAACAAAGTCTCTTCAAAATCCTGGTCACTTACATTTGGCTCATAAAGGATCTCCAACAGTTCCTCCCTGCCCGTAAGATTCTTATGGATTTCCCGGATAATATCATTAAGTTCTGCCACAAAATCCCTTCGCTTAGCAATTACCCTCTTCCCATAATTAACCATCTGCATATCCCATACATCCAGAGTGTCCTTCAGAGATGTATTCCCCAATATCTCCTTCAGCAGCTTATTCCTCTGATTCAGTATATGATTATATCCTGCCAGGTCTGTAAGATAAAGCCGGTCAAGCTGGCAAAGCTCTGAATCCATAAACCTTCTTCGCTCTGAAGGACCGTTTTTGATAATATTCAGATCCTCAGGCGAAAAGAAAACCAGATTTACCACACCTAGCAGTTCTCTTGCTTTCTTGATAGGCATTCCATTAATTGCCACGCCCTTTGCCTTATTTTTACGAAGATGCATATCTATTTGATAATTCATCCTGTTTTTACATACATTCATCCGTATATGGGACTCATCCTGCCCGAAACGGATCACTTCTTTATCCCGGCTTCCTTTATGGGAACGGCTTGTACCACACAGATAAACAGACTCCAGGATATTTGTCTTTCCCTGCGCATTATCTCCGTAAAAAATATTGGTTCCCTGATCCAGATGCAGTTCAAGATTCTCGTAATTTCTGAAATTGCTTAATTTGATGGATTCAATATACATGGGACTGCTTATTCACTTTCTCCTTCAACCTGCACATCCTGTCCATTATAGGAAATCGTATCGCCCACATATAGCTTACGGCCTCTGCGTGTGTCAACCTCTCCGTTTACTTTTACAAGTCCGTCACTGATCACATATTTTGCTTCTACACCGTCAGATACCAGATCTGCCAGCTTCATTGCCTGTCCAAGTTTGATAAATTCGTCTCTGATATGGATAACCAAAACAATCCGCCTCCTGATGTTTTTACTGTTTAGATTTTATTTTTTACACAGATCCGGCTTTCTATCTGTGTCAGTTATTTTCTCTTCTTTTATCTTGCCTGATTCTGATTAATGTTTACAGGCAGGATCAGATACGTATAGGACTCCTCATCATCCCTGATAAAGCATGGAGCCTTGGGATTTACAAGATAAATATTAATGTTTTCATCATCAATGACCTTCAATGCATCGATCAGGAATTTAGGATTAAAGCCGATTACAATATCCTTTCCATCTTTTGAAATATCAATATCCTCATTCATAGAACCCATGGCAGAATCGATTTTCAACTCCATACTGCTGTCTGTAATGGAAATAATGATAGGTTTTTTATCACCTTCACGTACCAGAAGAGTGGCACGGTCAATACAGCTTAAAAATTCTTTTTTGTTAATAGTCAGCTTAGTCTCATAATCGCTGGAAAGCATCTGGTCAATCCTGAAATATTCTCCTTCAATCAGTCTGGATACTACCATTGTCTGGTCAAATTCAAAAAGAATATGGTTTTTTGTAAAGAAAATGCTTACCTGTTCATCTACTTCGCCAGAAAGGATCTTGCTGATCTCATTGAGAGTCTTACCTGGTACCACCACTTTTTTGTCTGAGTAATCTCTTTTCAACGGCATTTTACGAATAGCAATACGGTGTCCATCCAGAGAAACTATTTTCAGACAATTATTCTTTATTTCAAACAATTCACCGGTCATTAATTTGTTGTTTTCATTCACTGCAATTGAGAAAATTGTCTGACAAATCATATTTTTCAATGTGTACTGGGATAAAGTCAAAGGTTCATCCCTTTCAATCATTGGCAAATAGGCAAAATCTTCTCCAGATTTGCCGGGAATCGTAAATTTTGCTTTTTCACAGGTAATCGTTGCAGTAAATTTATCATCTGTTTTGATGGTTACATCATTATCAGGAAGTCTTCTTATGATTTCGTAAAAGATTTTAGCATCCAGTGCAACCATACCTTTTTCTTCAATAGTACCTTCAACTATGGTTTCAATACCAAGTTCCATATCATTTGTTGTAAATTTAATCTGACTGGCTGATGCATCAATAAGAATACATTCAAGAATTGGCATGGTTGTTTTTGATGGAACTGCTTTTAATGAAATGCTTACGCTTTTCAGAAGATTATTTTTAGAGCAGATAATTTTCATAATGTGTATAACTCCTTTTCTGGCTGATGTGGGTTTTTATGTGTTTAAATAAAAGAAGAAATCCGAAGTAATCGCCGTAGGGGGTGTGAAAATGTGAATAACTTCATAAAAGCCCCAAAATCAAAGGGTTTAAGCATTGGATAACTTCGTGTAAAATTCAGGGTTAGGTGTGTGAATAACTTGTGTAAAACAAATGTGGAAAAAAACGGGTAAAAAAACCACTTAAGTTTTCCACATTAAACCACATACTATACACCGGGTGTGTGGATAAGCGATGTTAATTTTGTGGATTAATCTTTTTCTTTAAGATGTCAATGGTATTGTTAAGATTACTGTCTGTAATTATTTCCTTTTCCATCTTTTCGATACCATGCATAATAGTGGTATGGTCACGGTTTCCAAGGGATTTACCAATGCTTTTTAATGGTGTGGAAGTAAGTTCACGGCAAAGGTACATTGCTACCTGTCTTGGAATCACGATTTTGGAGCTTCGCTTATTGCCGCAAAGATCAGCGGTTGTTACATTATAATGTTCTGCAACAATGGAAATAATATATTCAGGAGTTATAACTCTCTTTTCATCAGGTGAAATAATATCCTTTAATGCCTGTTCAGCCAGTTCTAAGGTAACATCTTTTTGTTCCAGCTTTGCGGAAGCCATTACTTTATTAAAGGCGCCTTCCAGCTCACGGATATTAGATTTGATATTATTGGCAATGTATTTGATAACTTCTTCATTAATATTATAGCCGTCCATTTCTTCTTTTTTGTGAAGGATGGCCATACGTGTTTCGTAATCTGGCAGGGTGATATCTGCGATCAGCCCCCATTCAAACCTGGAACGGAATCGTTCTTCCAGGATCTCCATATCTTTTGGCGGTTTATCTGAGGAGATGATGATCTGCTTTTTGGCGCTGTGCAGGCTGTTAAAAGTATGGAAAAATTCTTCCTGGGTGGATTCTTTACCTATAATAAACTGAATATCATCAACCAGAAGAACATCAATATTACGGTATTTTTCACGGAATTTGGTCATGGCAGAATTATTTCCATTACGGATCGTCTCGATCAGTTCGTTGGTAAATTCTTCACTGGTAACATAAAGTACCTTACTTTTTTCGTTATGTTCAATAATAAAGTGGGCAATAGAATGCATCAGATGGGTCTTTCCAAGTCCGGCACCGCCGTAGATGAAAAGCGGATTATATGCTTCTCCCGGTGATTCTGCAACTGCAAGGGCTGCAGCCTGTGCAAATTTGTTGTTGCTGCCTACGATAAAGGTATCAAATGTATATTTGGGATTTAAATGTGCTTCTTCGCAACGGATATCCTGCGCTGTATGGCTGTTGCCAGAAGAAACTGTTTTTTTGGCTGGTACGTCTTCGGGAAGGATAAAACGCACATCACAGTTGTCCATGCCTGCAACTTCACTGATGGTTACCTGCAGAGGAAGCTTATATTTCTTTGTAATATAAGAAAGCCCTACCTGCTCAGAGGGCACGATGATGGTGACTACATTACCATTTACTTCATATACTTTAAGGGGTTTCAGCCATGTATTAAAGGAAACCTCAGAAAGATCATGTTCTGTTTTTACTATATTAAGGATTTCATCCCATTTTTCGATTACTGTGTTCATTTTTTCCTCCCGTGGTGCATTGATAAAAGGACATAAATATCCTTTTATATATTATAATAAATTTCCTGGTTTCGCAATGAGAAAATAGGGCAGTAATGGAAAATAAATGGTGGGTAATGAGAAGAATAATGTGGATTAGGTGGGTTGTTATCCACATTTTAGCTGTGGATTAGTGTGGATAACAGTGGAAATAACCACACAGGTTTCCATAAAATCCGAAATAGCGACAAAATGGTTTAAAATAATGTGTATAAGTTTATCCACTGTCCACCACTTGAAAAAAATGGCTTTTTAGCAAAAGGTGTGTATAAATATGTCGAAAAAAGTGGATAGTTTTATAGATTATTGACAAGTTATCCACAAGTTATCCACAAATTGTGGATAATATTACGTAAACCATTTAAACTATCCACTATTTCCCAAAATGGCAAAAAAAATGAGACGAAAAAAAGCCGGAAAATTCCCATTTTATGCTTGACGTATCAGGTTTTTATGAATATAATTGAAATGATGTTCTGATTAGGATAGATAATTAAAATGATAAATAGATAAAGGAGGTGCTTTACCTATGAAAATGACATTTCAGCCGAAAAAAGGATCAAGAGCAAAGGTTCACGGATTCCGTGCACGTATGAGTACAAAAGGCGGACGTAAAGTTCTGGCTGCCAGAAGATTAAAAGGAAGAAAGCGCTTATCTGCTTAAGCAGGACAGCTGTCAGCAGCCAATTTTATATGCTGGAGCAATAAGAATGCTTGACCCGTTAAGACCGCAGATATGTGGTCTTTTCTTCTATAAAGAATTAAAAAGGAGGATTAGATGCAATACTCAGACTCCTTAAAGAAAAATCAGGATTTTCAGAAAGTATACCGAAAAGGAACATCACAGGCAAACAGGTATCTGGTGATGTACGTGCTGAAGAATGGGCACATGGAGAATCGTCTGGGAATATCAGTAAGTAAAAAAGTAGGGAATAGTGTGGTACGCCACAGAATCACCAGATTGATCAGAGAGAGTTATCGCCTGAATGAAACATTATTTGAAAGAGGTTTGGATATAGTAGTTGTTGCCAGAACCGGGGCAAAGGGAAGGTCTTATCAGGAAATCGAAAGCGCCCTTTTGCATCTGGGGCAGCGGCATAAATGCTGTGGAGGAAAGCCATGATCAAAAAATGGATGATTAAGATGATTCGTCTCTATCAGAAATACTTGTCACCAATGAAGAGAACAAAATGTCCTTATATTCCCACATGTTCTCAATATGGTTTGGAAGCAATCGAAAAGTACGGTGCATGGAAAGGCGGCCTTCTTGCTTTGTGGAGGATATTAAGATGTAATCCTTTTTCACATGGAGGCTACGATCCTGTACCATAAGGTATTTTACCTAAGCAGTACGAAATCTAGGAGGAGAAAACCTTGGATATTATTTTAGCCACAAAGAGTACTACTCCGATCATTGGCCAGCTGGCAACTCTGATGGGATGGATCATGAATGGCATCTACAAGATGTTTGATAGTCTGTTCGGTATTCAGAACCTGGGTCTTTGTATCATTATTTTCAGTATCGTTATTTTTTTGTTTATGACCCCGCTGCAGGTTAAGCAGCAGAAATTTTCCAAGCTGAGTGCGGTTATGCAGCCTGAGCTTCAGAAGATTCAGAAGAAGTATCAGGGTAAGAGAGATCAGGTTTCCGCACAAAAGATGCAGGAAGAAACACAGGCTGTTTACCAGAAATACGGCGTTTCTCCTACAGGAAGCTGTGTGCAGTTGTTGATCCAGTTTCCTGTATTGATGGCTTTATGGCAGGTTATCTATAAGATTCCTGCATATGTAAGCAGTGTTGGTGAAGTATTTACAGATGTTGTGACAAAGATCGTTTCCGTAAACGGATATACAGATCTGCTTCAGACCTTTATCAAGGATCACAACATGTCAAGGGTATCCCTTGTTTTAGATGGAACAAAGGCTACAAGCAACTCAATCATTGATTTCCTGTATGCACTTTCCCCATCTCAGTGGAAGGAACTTTCTTCCATGAGCCAGTTTTCAGGATTTTCCAAGGAGATTAATGGAGCAGCCAGCGAGATTTCCAAGATGCAGAGCTTTTGCGGGCTGAATATTGCAGACCAGCCTCTTACCTATATTAAGGCTGCATTTACAGGTGGTGCTATCATCCTTGCTATTGTAGCAATCATGATCCCGGTTCTTGCATGGGCAACACAGGTACTCAATTATAAGCTGATGCCTCAGGCAGCAGTAACAAATGACAGCAATTCTACCATGAATGCATCCATGAAGACCATGAATACAGTAATGCCCCTGATGTCTGCTGTATTCTGTTTCACATTCCCGGTAGGTCTTGGTATTTACTGGATTGCCAGTGCAGTGGTACGAAGCGTACAGCAGGTAGTGATCAATCGTATTCTGAATAAGATTGATATTAATGACCTGATTAATGAAAACATGAAAAAAATGGAAAAGAAGCGTGCAAAACAGGGGCTTCCGCCACAGAAGATCACAAATCAGGCAAATCAAAATACAAAGAACATTAATACAACAAAGATTGATAAGGGAAATGGCGGCGGCAATGCTGCTGAGAAAACAAAAAAACTTGAGGAATCCTACCAGAAGGCAAGAAACGCAAAGCCAGGCAGTATTACTGCAAAGGCCAATATGGTAAGGGATTTTGATGAGAGAAACAAGAAAAAATAAGAACAACAATAAGGAACGGAGGGGCTATGATGGAGGATTACGTTCAGTTTTCCGCAAAAACTAAAAGTGAAGCAATCACAAAAGCCTGTATAGAGCTTGGTACATCCAGTGACCAGCTTGATATTCAGGTTGTAAGCGAAGGCAGCTCTGGATTTTTTGGCATCGGCAGTAAGCCTGCAATTATTAAAGTACGTAAGATCGAAACCGTTTCTGATGAGGAAGAGATCAAGGAAATCGTTGATACTGTAAAAGTGGAAGCGATCAAAGAAGATGAAAACCGCAAAAAGGCTCCGAAGCCAGTGAAGAAACAGGCACCCAGACAGGAAGAAAAGAAAGAGCCAAAGAAAGCGGATCTTGCAAAAGAACCAAAGGAAAAGCCAGTTAAGCCGGCAAAAGAGAAAACTTATAAAGAACGTCCGGTTAAAGAAAGACAGCCAAAAGAAACAGAAGGCACAGTAAAAGAACGTCAGCCGAAGGAAAGACCGGTAAAGCCGTCTAAGCCTGTAGAAGTGATCACAGATCCACAGGAGATCAAAGAGATCGAAGAGAGAGCAATTGTTTTCCTGAAGGATGTGTTTGCATCCATGGATCTTGGAGAAGTAGAGATCACATCCAAGTACGACACAACTGACGGATGTCTGGAGGTGGATTTTGAAGGCGAAGATATGGGTATCCTGATCGGAAAAAGAGGACAGACTCTGGATTCCCTTCAGTATCTTACCAGCCTTGTGGTAAATAAAGGCAAGAGTAATTATATTCGTGTAAAGCTTGATACAGAGGACTATCGCCGTCGTCGTAAAGAGACACTGGAGAACCTGGCAAGAGGGATTGCCTACAAGGTTAAGAAGACCAGGAAGCCGGTAGTTTTAGAGCCGATGAATCCATATGAGAGAAGGATCATCCATTCCTCTCTGCAGGGAAACAAGTATGTGGAGACCATCAGCGAGGGCGAAGAGCCATATCGTCATGTAGTTGTAAGACTGAAAAGGTACTAAGATTACAGGATGGAAAATCTGGACGCAGATATAGCCTCCAGCAGGATTGCAGAGGTGCGCAGGAGAAGTATGTCATGCAATTGCATGACGCGCACCTCGCAGCAAGAATGCCGAGGCATTCTTGAATTTATTTGTTTTGCGAAAGCTCAGAAAACAGATATAAGAATATCTGTTTTCCGAAAATCCAGTTGAATATGAAACTGAAAAGATGTTATTCTAGGTGAAAGATAGAAAAGCAGCTTTGTTATTCGGGATATATTCCAGCATAGCAAGGTGCACCTGGAGTAACATTTTTTTATTGAAAAAACAAGAGGAGAATGAAAATGGAAAAAACCATCGCTGCAATTTCTACAGCTGTCAGTGTATCCGGCATTGGGATCGTCCGTATCAGTGGAGAAGAATCCATGGATGTGATCAGTCGGATTTACAGATCCAAAGGCGGGAAAAAGGATATCCGTAAAGCGGCATCTCATACTATTCATTATGGATATATTTATGATGGAGAGGAATTGGTAGATGAGGTTCTGGTAATGATCATGAAGGCACCTCGCACTTTTACAGGAGAGGATACTGTAGAGATCGATTGCCATGGCGGTGTGTATGCCATGAACAGGGTACTGGAAACAGTTTTGAAAAACGGAGCTAAGATTGCAGAGCCAGGTGAATTTACAAAACGGGCATTCTTAAACGGAAGGCTGGATCTGTCCCAGGCTGAGGCAGTGATGGATGTGATCCAGGCAAAGAATCAGTCAGCTTTGAACTGTTCTATGAGCCAGCTGAAGGGTTCTGTAAAAAAAGTGATCACACAGATCCGTAGTGAGCTGATCTACCATATTGCATATATTGAATCTGCACTGGACGATCCGGAACATATCAGTTTGGATGGATATCCGGAGCAGCTCCTTAAAGTAGTAAAAATACAGGAAAAGAAGATGGATCATCTGATTGCAACAGCTTCAGATGGAAAAATGATCCGTGAGGGTATCCGCACAGTGATCCTTGGTAAGCCAAATGCAGGAAAATCTTCCATGCTGAATCTTCTGACAGGGGAAAACAGGGCTATTGTTACAGACATTGCAGGAACTACCAGAGATGTGCTTGAGGAGTATATTAATCTTCATGGGATCACCCTGAAAATGGCAGATACTGCAGGAATACGGCAGACAGAGGATGTGGTTGAAAAGATTGGCGTAGGGAAGGCAAAGGAGCTGGCAAAGGACGCAGATCTGATCCTGTATGTGGTAGATTCGTCTACGCCTCTTGATGAAAATGATCATGAGATCATGAAGATGCTGGAAGGAAAAAAAGCCATTGTGCTTTATAATAAAACAGATCTGGATCCGGCTGTTACAACAGAAGATATTCGGGCACTGGTTTCACATCCTGTAATTCCGGTTTCGGCTAAAGAAGAGACTGGGATAGGAGAACTGGAAGAACAGATCCGGAAGCTTTTCTTTCAAGGGGAAATCACTTTTAATGACCAGGTTTATATTACAAATGCAAGGCATAAGGAAGCCCTTACAGATGCATTGGCAAGCTTGAAAATGGTGGAACAAAGTATTATTGATGATATGCCTGAAGACTTCTTTTCCATAGATCTTATGAGCGCTTATGAGAGCCTTGGAAGGATCATAGGGGAGTCGGTAGGCGAAGATCTGGTAAATGAGATATTCAGTAAATTCTGTATGGGAAAATAGGTAAAAGGAGCAGACAGCAAATGAAAAGAATAGAAGAAGATTTTGATATTGTTGTTGTAGGTGCAGGGCATGCAGGCTGTGAGGCAGCACTGGCAGGGGCACGCCTTGGACTTAATACCATTATGTTTACAGTCAGTGTGGAAAGTATTGCGCTTATGCCCTGTAATCCTAATATCGGCGGCAGTTCCAAGGGACATCTGGTAAGAGAATTGGATGCACTTGGCGGCGAAATGGGGAAGAATATTGACAAAACATTTATACAGTCAAAGATGCTGAATTGTTCCAAAGGACCGGCCGTTCATTCCCTTCGTGCCCAGGCAGACAAGCAGGCTTATAGCAATGAAATGCGTAAAACACTGGAAAATCAGGAGAACCTTACCATTCGTCAGGGCGAGGTGACAAAGCTGCTGGTACAGGATGGCAGGATCACAGGTGTGGAAACATATTCAGGCGCTATTTATCATTGTAAAGCAGTAGTTCTTTGTACAGGCACTTATCTGAAGGCAAGGTGTATTTATGGGGATATAAGCAATTATACAGGACCTAACGGCCTTCAGGCAGCTAATTATCTTACCGATTCCCTGAAGGAGCTGGGAATTGAAATGTTCCGTTTTAAAACCGGTACACCGGCCAGAATCGCAGGAAATACCATTGATTACAGCAAGATGGAAGAACAGTTCGGAGACGAAAAAGTAGTGCCGTTTTCCTTTTCTACTGATCCGGAAGATGTACAGATCCCTCAGAAATCCTGCTGGCTCACCTACACCAATGAAGAGACACATAAGATCATCCGGGATAATCTGGATCGATCTCCTCTTTACTCCGGAATGATCCACGGAACAGGTCCCAGATACTGTCCTTCTATTGAGGATAAGGTAGTACGTTTTGCAGATAAAAAAAGGCATCAGGTGTTTATTGAGCCTGAAGGTGAATATACAAATGAAATGTATATCGGAGGTATGTCCAGCTCCCTGCCTGAGGATGTGCAGAAGGCTATGTACCATACAGTACCTGGTCTGGAGCATGCAAAGATCGTGAAAAATGCATATGCAATTGAGTATGACTGCATTAATCCAAGGCAGCTTTATCCCACTTTGGAATTTAAGAAAATCCAAGGATTGTTCAGTGGAGGACAGTTTAATGGAAGCTCCGGATATGAGGAAGCAGCGGCTCAAGGATTAATAGCAGGAATTAATGCGGCTATGGAGGTAAAAGGCCAGGAACAGCTGATTTTGGACCGCTCAGAGGCATATATCGGAGTGCTGATAGATGACCTGGTAACAAAGGAAAACCATGAACCATACCGTATGATGACAAGTCGTGCAGAATACAGGCTTCTTCTCCGGCAGGATAATGCAGATCTGCGTCTGCGTAAAAAAGGATGGCAGGTAGGGCTTGTGGATGATGTCACTTATCAGAAGATCCTTGTTAAAGAGCAGCAAATTAAAGATGAGATTAAGAGGATCGAAAATGCTACTATTGGAGGAACACCGCAGGTACAGCAGCTTCTGGAAAGCTTAGGAAGCACACCATTAAAATCCGGTACAACACTTGCAGAACTGATCCGCAGACCGGAGCTTTCTTATGATGCGATCCAGTCTATTGATCCGGCAAGACCAAAGCTGTCCAGGGATGTGGAGGAACAGGTAAATATTAATGTGAAATACGACGGATATATCCGTCGTCAGCTGAAGCAGGTGGAGCAGTTTAAGAAGCTGGAAGAAAAGAAGATACCTGCAGATCTGGACTATGAAAAGGTAGGAAGCCTGCGTCTGGAAGCAAAACAAAAACTGGAACTTTACAGGCCTGTATCCATTGGTCAGGCATCCAGAATTTCAGGAGTATCTCCCGCAGATATTTCTGTACTTCTGGTATATTTGTCCCACTGAAACATTCTTAAAATAGTTGGGTGTTTTGCACCCAACATCACATTTATTTAGAAAGAGGAAATCCGGATGAATTATGATCTGACATCATTTGAAAAAGGGCTGGAACAGCTTTCTATTACCCTTTCCGGGGAGCAGAAACAGCAGTTTCTCACCTATTATGAATACCTTGTAGAGAAGAATAAAGTTATGAATCTTACGGCGATTACAGAATATGAAGAAGTGATCACTAAGCATTTTCTTGACAGTCTTGCTGTGGTAAAAACCAGCTGTTTTAAGCCGGAAAAGCTGGCTAGAAAAAGGCTGATAGATATAGGAACAGGAGCCGGTTTTCCAGGAATCCCGCTGAAGATTGCTTTCCCAGAGCTGGAGATCCTTTTGCTGGATTCACTGAATAAAAGAATCAATTTTCTGAATGAGGTAACAGAAATGCTGGGGCTTACAAAGATCAATACTGTGCATGGAAGAGCCGAAGATTATGCAAAACAGAAGGGATACAGGGAGAGTTTTGACTTTTGTGTATCCCGTGCTGTTGCTAATTTAAGTACACTTTCCGAGTATTGTATCCCATTTGTCAAGCAGGGCGGATGCTTTATTTCCTATAAGTCCGGTAGTGTTGACCAGGAGCTTATCCAGGCAGAAAAGGCTGTAAAGATCCTGGGAGGACAAAGAGAAGAGGTGGTGCGTTTTTCCCTTGCAGACACAGATATGGACAGATCCTTTGTGGTGATACGCAAGGCAAAACCAACACCAAAGAAGTATCCAAGAAAGGCTGGACTTCCTTCCAAAGAGCCATTAGGAGCGGTAATACTATCATAAATACCAGATAAAATATCAGATAAAATACTGCGAAAAATAGCACATAAAATACTAGAAAAAATACTGGATAAAACACCTGAAATTTCACATTTGAAACACATAACTATCACACTTTTTTCACACAATCATACAATTTTCCTCACATCTTAAACATAAAATATATGTTAAAGAAGTATCCATGCGGCAAAAATGCTGAGGCATTTTTGCTGTGTGGAAATGTGGCCTATGAGCCGCATTACCATATATGAAAGTCAGCAGTCATCCTGGACTTTCACAGCAAAAAAAGGAGGAGAAGAACTTGATTGAAGTGAATAATCTGGTCAAGCGGTATGGAGATCACAAAGCGGTTGACCATCTCTCTTTTTCTATCGAAAAAGGCAAAATCTACGGTTTTCTAGGACCAAATGGAGCCGGTAAATCTACTACCATGAATATGATCACCGGCTATATTGCTTCCACAGAAGGAAGCGTTGTTATTGATGGGCATGATATTCTGGAGGAGCCTGAGGAAGCGAAAAAATGTATTGGCTATCTTCCGGAGCAGCCACCTCTTTACTTTGACATGACGGTTCTTGAGTACCTGCGGTTTGTCGCTGATCTTAAAAAAATTCCAAGAGCAAAAAAAATGTCCATGATCGAAGAAGTTATGGATATGGTTAAAATAACGGACATGAAACATCGTCTGATCAAGAATCTATCCAAAGGATACAGGCAGAGGGTAGGAATTGCTCAGGCAGTGCTGGGATATCCGGAAGTGATCATTCTGGATGAGCCTACCGTTGGTCTTGACCCGAAACAGATCAATGAGATCCGGGAACTGATCAAAGGTCTTAAAAAGAAGCATACTGTGATTTTAAGTTCACATATTCTGTCAGAGGTCAGTGCGGTATGTGATTATGTTTTGATTATCTCCCACGGGAAGCTGGTTGCCAGTGATACACCGGAGAATTTGGCTAAACTGGCAGCAGGATCTAATAATCTGAATATGCTGATCAAAGGAAATCGCAGTGAAATTCAGAACGCACTTGCTGAAGTGGAAGGAATTAAACAGATAAAACTGGAAAAATCATCTGAAGAAAATATTTGGAATGCATCGCTAACCCTGGATGAAAATAAAGATATAAGAGAAGCGGTATTTTACAGTATGGTTAAAGCTGACTGCCCAATCCTTGAGATGAAAACAAAGAGGGCTTCTCTTGAGGAAGTATTCCTTGAGCTTACCGAAAATGAAAAGCAAGATCAGGCAAAAGATGAAAAAACTGATAAGAAGTCAGAAGCAGCCATTTCAGACGCAGATATGGATACAGATACTGAAACAGATATAGCTGCAGAAAAAGATACAGAAAGCGTTGCAGATGTGGATATAGAAACAAGTGCTGGATCTGTAAACGGACCGGCAGAAAAGGAGGAAAATCCAGATGACAGCCGTTTATAAAAGAGAACTAAAAAGCTATCTGACCTCCATGATCGGATACCTGTTTATATTTTTTATCCTTGTTTTAGCAGGAATTTATTTTTCTGCCTATCAGCTTTCATCCGCTTATCCAAAGTTTGAGTATACTATGAGTGCGCTTACGTTTGTATTTCTTATTAGTGTGCCCATTCTTACTATGCGTGTATTGGCAGAAGAAAGAAAGCAGAAAACAGACCAGCTGCTTCTTACATCCCCTGTGTCTGTTAAAGGCATTGTAATGGGAAAATATCTGGCATTGGTAACTGTTTTTGCAATACCGATGGCAGTGATGTGCACATATCCGCTGATCATGTCAAAGTTTGGAACTATATCCTATAAGGGAGCTTACACAGCGATTCTTGGGTTCTTTCTTCTTGGATGTGCCAATATTGCCATTGGCGTATTCTTTTCATCTATAACAGAAAGCCAGGTGATCGCAGCAGTGCTTACGTTTGTATTTCTGTTTGCATTTTATATGATGAGTGGGATTTCCTCATTCTTTTCACAGACAGCACTTTCTACATGTATTGCATTTGGTTGCCTGATTCTTGCGTTTTGTATCATTATTTATACTATGATTAAGAATACAATAATATCAGCAGTCATCTGTATCTGCGGAGAAGCCGCACTTGTCGTCACATATATAGTGAAGTCCAGTATTTTTGAAGGCGGGATTCAAAAGATTCTGGAAGTGTTTAACCTGAGTGCACATTACGAGAACTTTACGAATAATATTTTGGATGTAACAGGAATTGTATATTTTATTTCTGTAATTGCAATCTGTATATTCCTTACTGTCCAGTCAATCGTGAAGAGACGCTGGAATTAAGGAGGTGGAGAAATGAAATTGTTAGGAAAAAATATAAACAAACAGACAAAAAAAGAATCTAAGGAAAAGATGCCGCTTAATAAGAAATATCTGCGGAACGGCTCTTACAGTACGCTGTTGATCGTGATTTTTGTGGCAATCGTGGTAGTGATCAACATGATCGTAGGAAAACTGCCATCCAAGTATACGCAGATTGATATTAGTGATCAGCAGCTGTACAGTATTGGTGATGAGACAAAGAAAGTCCTGAATAATCTGGACAAGGATGTTACCATCTATCAGATTGCTCAAAGTGGTTCTGAAGACGAAACTATCAGTAATCTGCTTCAGAAATATGCAGATGAGTCCAAACATGTGAAGGTTGAATTGAAGGATCCGGTTGTAAGTCCCAAATTTGTTTCTGAATATACCAGTGATCAGGTATCTTCTAATAGTCTGATCGTTGTTTGTGGCGACAGAAATAAAGTAGTGAATTATAATGACATGTACGAATCTACAATGGATTATAATACTTACAGTTACCAAACAACCGGATTTGATGGAGAAGGACAGATCACAAGTGCGATTGCTTATGTAACAACAGAGAATCTTCCTGTTCTTTATACATTGGAAGGACATGGAGAGAAAGAACTGGACAGCACCATAAAAGAAGATATTGAAAAAGCCAATATGGAGATCAAGACTCTGAATTTGATCAGTGAGGGTAGTGTGCCAGATGATGCAGCGTGTCTGCTGATCGATTCCCCATCCAGCGATATTTCTGAGGATGAAAAAACAGCATTGTTGGATTATCTGGAAAATGGGGGAAAAGCAATGGTCTTCTCCGATTATACAGAGAGTACATTGACCAATTTTGCTGCTGTGCTTGAAAACTACGGAGTAAAAGCAGCTGATGGCATTGTTTTTGAGGGAGATAACCAGCATTACGGAATGCAGATGCCATATTATTTGCTTCCTACTGTTAACAGTACAGACGCATCCTCTGAAACAGCCTCTTCCGGATATTATATTATCATGCCTTACGCACAGGGAATCCAGAAGCTTGATGATGTTAGAGATACTGTAACCGTTGAGGATATTCTTACAACATCTGACAGTGCTTATTCAAAAACAAACCTGCAAAGCGAGACGCTGGAAAAGGAAGACGGAGATGTAGAAGGACCGTTTGCTCTTGGTGTAAGCATAAAAGAAGATGTGGGAGATGGAAAAAAGACTCAAATAATCTACTATTCTTCTTCCTATATTATGGATTCGCAAATGAATCAGCTGGTTTCCGGAGGAAATGAGAAGCTTGTAACAGAAAGCCTTAACTCTATGGTATCTACAGAGGAAACAACCACTGTTTCTATTCCGTCCAAGAGCCTGGAAGTATCATATCTGACAATATCTGATTATGATGCAAGTTTCTGGAAGATTTGTACAATTGGTTTGATCCCTGGTATCTTTTTAGTGGCAGGTTTTGTGATCTGGTTTAAGAGGAGAAAAGCCTGATGAAGAAAAAATCAATGAATCTGATAACTGCAGTTGCAGTATTAGTCGTTTTAAGCGGTGTATATGTAGGTGTTAAGACATATGTGGCCAAACAGGAAGAAAAAGAAAATGCAGAAGAGGAAGAGGAGAAAACCCAGGTTTTCTCCATTTCCTCTGAGGATGTTCATTCAATCAAATTTGTGATTGATAAGAAAGAAGTTACTTTTGAAAAAAATAATGATGAATGGGTTAAAAGCGATGAAAGGGACTTTCCGGTAGATCAGGATAAACTGATTGAGGCCATAGGAAGTCTGAATAATGTTGAAGCGGATCGTGTTCTGGACAATGTTACAGATACTACGGAGTATGGCTTAGATGATCCTACAAATACTATTACGATAACTGATAAAGATGGTAAAGAGACAGTACTGCATGTGGGAATGGAAAATGCATCTACAAGTCAGTATTATGTAGAAAATGGTGAAGATGAGTCAAAAATTTATGTTGTAGCAGATTCAGTATTCCAGCCATTTATGAAGACCTTGTATGATTATGCAAAAGCTGGAACATTCCCTGTTATAGATTCTTCAACGGTCAGCAATGTTACAGTTGATGAAAATGATGATAGTTACACTTTGACCAAAGATAATAATACTGGGCTTTGGAATATCAAGGATCAGGACGGGGCCGAGAAAGCAGACTCCGCAAAAGTCAGCAGTCTTACTTCATCGATTGCAAGCATTGCTTATGGATCATTTGTAAATTACAATTGTAAAGATCTTTCAGAGTATGGTCTGGATAAACCTTATGGAACCATTACCATTAATTATCAGGAGGAAGTGGAGGAGAAAAGTGATCCTACAGAAGATGGAGATGCATCTGAAGAAAATTCCACAGATGAGCAGGACACTACAGAAGACAAGAAAGATATCTCTACTATGGATTCTACAGAAGATAAGGATGATGCCTCTGCTGTAGATTCTACAGAAGAAGATACCTCCGCTACGGATTCTACAGAGGAAGATACCTCTGTTACGGATTCATCAGATACTCAGACTAGAATGGTGAATCGTGAGATGACAATTCTTGTAGGTGATCAGTCTGATGATGACGGAAGATATGTAATGGTAAATAACAGTAAAGAAATATACACTATCTCAAATGATACATTATCTGTATTCCTTGGAAAAACAAAAGAAGATTTCTGGGATATGACAGTAAGCTATCTTTCTGTAAACAATCTTGAAAGCTTGCAGGCAGAATATCAGGGAGAGACGCATGTAATTGATGTTTCACGTGAAACATCTGAGGATAATAGTGGTGATGATTCTTCCACAACAAGTACTACAACCTTAAGCTATCAGCTGGATGGAACAGAAATGGATGACAGCACTCCATTTACTACATTTTATAATAAGCTGATTAATATGACCGGACAGAAACGACTGACGGAAAAATATGAAAATAACAATAAATCAGATTTTGATGTAGAATTAGAAGATGTAGACGGTGAAAAGACAAAGATTGACTATTATCAATATGATACCAATTTTTATGCAGCTGTTGTTGGTCAGAAGGTGTATTTGGTAAATAAGATGACAGTAAAAGAATTGATTGATAGTTATAAAACTCTTGTAGGACAAACAGATTCTGAATCATCTGATGAAAATTCGGATTTGGTAAGTGAAGAGAATGCTACTGATGAAGATTCTAATTCAGCAGATAATACTGATAATACAAATGGTGTAGATGTAGATTAGGCGACTGAAAAACGAATGATATAGTTTTGAAATTTTCAAGACATATAAAATTTATCAGAAATCTTTGGCTTGTCAAGTAATCTGGAGTTTATCTTATCCTTGGTTTGATAAGTGCTATTATAATGATGATAGGGTAAAAGCCCCAAATTATGATATCTACGAATTACTTTGTGCTATGCTATCCCATGGAGTATTTCTTATTACTCATCACTTATAGAAGTGGGGCCTTCTCATCTGAGTTAAAAAGTGATAAAAGTGACGGTGATATTTTTAACATCCAAAATTGGGTTTGAAGTCCGATATTTGGAGTGTTGTGATTTATCACCGTCACTTTTAGTTGTAATGGGAATCTTACAGAGTAATATCACTAGTACATATAAATTGCTTCGCAAGGATGTGCTGGTATAGTGAATATTAAGCAACCACCATATTGACTTGCCTTATTTTCCGTATGTTGTGTTGTCGGCAGTCGCTGTAGTCACCACTACGCCTCCACCCTCCACCTTGCATATGAGAAAATCATTCTGCGTCAATATAGTAGATATTTAATTTTCACTGTATTAGATACAAGTGAAATATGTTTACTGAAAAATGCCACTACTGGCATGAAAAAGTACTAAGTCCCTCGAGAAATTGAGGGACTTAGTAGGAGTGAAACCAATTTGTTTGTTATTTGAAATTGTAATTTAACGGATATTTGCAATCCGCTTTGTTACTTGTCATAACCGAATCACTATTCCGCAGTTATGTTGTTAAAATCCAGAATATATGCAAATCTAGATTATTGAATTAGATAATCAGAAACAGCATTTAAAAATCCTGGTACATTTTCCATGTGTGGAAAATGCTTGCTTTTTTCTATAACGGATGTTTCTATAGACTGATTTAACTGCATATATTCATCAACAATAGCTTCTCTTTTATATTCAGCTTCGCCTGTTAGAATATATATGCTATTATCCATTTCCTGAATACTTTTGCTAATGTCGATATTCATGTATTTGGATTTTTGACTGGAATACATGTATTTGGCATAATAGCCACCTTTATGAGCTGATTCATAGTAAGCATCAATTGTTCGATCATCTACATGGAACGGATTGAAATAGAGATTATCAATAAACAAATTACTAATTGTTTCACGTGAAACAATCATATGATATATTAATGTTCCAAAAACGGGGAATTCAATTAAATATTTGAATAATTTATTCTTTTCAGAAGGATATTGCTTTAAGGAATTGATGCTAGGTGGATTCACAAATATAATTTTATTGAAACAGGTATTGTCATAACGGCAAGCCATTGTAATAAAAGAACATGAAAAACCACAAGCAATTACATCTGTTTTTTCTTTAATTACATTCTTAGTAAAATCACAAAGCAACTGTACAAATAAAAAATTAGTATATGTGATTCCAGGCTTATCAGAACGACCACAACCTAAAAGATCAATGGTATATACAGTATGCTCTTCTGCAAGACGATCAGCAGTTAATGACCATTCATATCCTGAAGAACCTGTTATTGTGTCATGAATCAATAATATTGGACTTCCAGATCCTCTTTTTGTATAAAAAACCTTTCCAAATCTCCAATCATAATATTGGTTTTCAGTTGCTGGAAGCAAATTCTTAATTTGGGAGGATGCAGCAATACAGCGGTTTGCTACATGGATAATTCCGGCAGCAATTGTAGTCAGAGCTGCAAGAGTAATAATTTTTCGGTTATGTTCTTTCATTACAATCCCTCCTGATGATTAAAAAATTCTCATTAAAAATTATTATAATAATCTAAATTAATTCAAATAGCAAAAACTTACGGAGCATGAATATACGGACTGTTTTGTAATATGCATACCCAAAAGTCTTCTTGTTATATTGGATGCGAGGTGACGACCACTATTACAAGAAGTGAGCGTCAAATTACTTTTGGTGATGGTATTTGCTTTGTATGTCTCGGAATTTTGGCAAAATACATGTCAAAAATTTTACGGGTTATTATCTTCTGAATAGCTGCCATTTTTCTTTGTAACTATGAAAATACTTTTTAGTTACATTATAGTTCATATTATAAGCCAATTTTGGTGAATTTACAATGTTAAGTTTCCTATTAGGATGTAACATAAAACATTTTTGTTATTCATATCAATTATTTACCGGTACATTGTTTTACAAATAACTGGTCTTATTTTCTCACTGCGGCATATACATATCCAATACTTGAGTTAAAGCCAACTACATCAATAATTTTTTCTTTTGCTGAATAAAAATTATCTTGCATTATTTGATTAATTATCGTTCAGTACGCTTTACTAAATTCATTCTGGATTTTTGTTGAAGCTTTGAAATGTATAGGACAGATTCATTAAGATTCATTTCTTTCATGAATGATGTCTGTTACTTTGGTTATAAATAATTCTGAGTAAGATATGCGTATTCATTAAGTAATTCTGATTGAGATATGCGTATTCATTAAAGGATTCAAATCATGAGGTTCGTATTTGTTCAAACCCACATTCGCAATCTGTTTCACTGTTTGTTCATAACAAAATAACTGCTCCACAATATATCAGAAGGAACGGCACTCTTTCTGATATTATCAAGTCCGCAAGCTCCTATCCATTGCTTATTGTTTTCTACAATTGAAATAGGTGACTTATGTGATTTGGCTATATCAGCTGGGAGATGACTCCCACCTCTATAGGTGGTGAGAAACAAGCTGGTATCAGTGGTGGGAGTCAATCCCCCAACTGATATAGCCTCCGGCAGGATTGCAGAGGCGCGCAGGAGAAGTATGTCATGCAATTGCATGACGCGCACCTCGCAGCAAGAATGCCGAGGCATTCTTGAATTATTTTGACTTTTTACAAATTATCATATTACACAAGTTTATTGACAAATAAAACATCTTTTTCTATGTTTCACGTGAAACATTATGTAGCATGAAAAAAATAAAAGTGTTATAATTTATTAGAAAAGAATCAGATTCAGAAAGAACAAAAAGAGCAGTCTGGAAAAAGATTAAAACTGTCTTGAATATGAACTTGACGTTTTGATTTTATAATTATATTGACGTGCGCCAAGGTCTTTCATCTACTTATGAGCAAACTCATGTGGAGTTAGACTTGTACTAGTATCATGATATATAGTTGCTGAGTTCAAAAATTCATGATAACATAAGTACAACAGTTTATGTGAACATATATATTTGCAGATTGAACTGTAATGTAAGTCAAAAAATTAATTCTTGATTTTGGTATCAAAAGGAAATAGGGGAGTTTAAATAGAAGTAACACAAGAAGGAGGAAGAGCATTGGGGAGAATTATAGCTGTTGCCAACCAAAAAGGTGGCGTAGGCAAGTCTACAACAGCAATTAACCTTTCAGCGTGTCTTGCTGAACGGGGAAAAAAGGTTCTTACAATAGACATTGATCCGCAGGGAAATACTACCAGTGGATTAGGTGTTGATAAAAACTCAACAGAGAATACTTTGTATGAACTTCTGTTAAATGAAGCAGAAATAGAAAATACAATTGTGGAAGATGTGGTACAGAACGTGGATCTGATACCATCAAATATTAATCTTTCGGGTGCAGAAATAGAACTGGTTGGTATTGATGAAAAAGAGTATATATTAAAAAAGATTATAGATAAAGTAAGAGATAATTATGATTATATTATCATGGATTGTCCCCCTTCATTGAATATGCTTACAATCAATGCATTGACAGCTGCTACTTCTGTACTGGTACCTATTCAGTGCGAATATTATGCGTTGGAGGGACTGTCACAGCTGATCCATACGATTGAATTGGTAAAAGACAGATTGAATAATTCTCTGGAGATTGAAGGCGTTGTATTTACCATGTATGACGCAAGGACAAATTTGTCGTTACAGGTAGTAGAAAATGTAAAGGATAATCTGGATCAGAATATCTATAAAACTATTATTCCAAGAAATGTCAGACTGGCAGAAGCTCCCAGCTATGGTCAGCCAATTACAATCTATGATTCGAAGTCAGCAGGCGCAGAAAGCTATCGCCTCCTGGCTGAGGAAGTAATCAACAGGGAGGGTGAGTAATGGCGGCAAAGAAGACAGGATTGGGAAGAGGATTAGATGCTTTGTTTCCTGAAAAGAACGGAGAGAAAGTAAAAACAACTGTTAAAAAAGAAAATACTTCAGTAGAAACGACAGAAATATCTGTGAAAAGTAAGGATTCACATGGCGAAGATAACAAGTCTGTGTTAACCGTGAAAATTTCAAAGGTTGAGCCAAATCGAAGTCAACCAAGAAAACAGTTTGATGAAGATGCATTGTTAGAACTTTCAGAGTCCATTAAACAGTACGGAGTTTTGCAACCACTACTAGTATCCAATAAAAAGGACTATTACGAAATCGTTGCAGGCGAAAGAAGATGGAGAGCTGCAAAACTGGCAGGATTAAAAGAAGTGCCGGTAATTATAAAAGAGTTAAGTGACCAGCAGGTTGTGGAAATTTCACTGATTGAGAATATTCAACGGGAAGATTTGAATCCTATTGAAGAAGCTATGGCATATAAGCGTCTAATTGAGGAATTTTCGCTGAAACAGGACGAGATCGCAGAAAGAGTATCAAAGAGCAGGACTGCGGTTACAAATTCAATGAGACTTTTAAAATTGGCTCCCAAAGTGCAGCAAATGCTGATTGATGAAATGATTTCTGCAGGCCATGCCAGGGCAATCCTTGCGATTACAGAACCAGACACACAGTATTCCGTTGCAATGAAGGTATTCGATGAAAAACTTAGTGTTCGGGAGACTGAAAAACTGGTAAAGAAGCTTCTTGAGCCTGCAAAAGAAAGAAAGGGAAATGTAGGCAGTACTACAGAGGATGTGATCTATGAAAGTCTGGAAGAAAAAATGAAAGGAATCATGGGCACAAAGGTTCATATCCAAAGAAAAAAGAATAATAAAGGAAAAATTGAAATCGAATATTATTCAAGAGATGAGTTGGAAAGAATTATTGAGCTGTTTGAATCTATCAGATAAGGAGAATCTATGAGCAGTATTTTTGACAGCATGGGAATCGATCCAGGAATTATTATCATTATATTGCTGATCCTCACATTAATTCTCCTGGCAAATGTGTTGGGCAGTAAAATGCGTCTCAGTCGATTGGAACGTAAGTACAAAATGTTCATGAAAGGCAGCGATGCCCAATCACTGGAAAAGGTATTTGTGAGAAAATTTAATCAGATTGACCGGCTTTATGAAGCAAAAGAGGATCATGAACATGACATTAGTTTTATTAAGCATAATATGGAAACTATGTTCAGCAAATATGGGATAGAAAAGTACGATGCTTTTGATGATGTAGGTGGAAAATTAAGTTTTGCGCTTGCCTTACTTGACAAAGATAATACAGGTCTTATACTAAATGCAGTGCATAGCCGTGACAATTGTTTCCTGTATTTGAAAGAAATAGTAAAAGGCGAATCATATGTTGTTTTAAGTCAGGAAGAAGTTGAAGCATTGAGAAAAGCTGTTAATTTTGGCCTTGGAAATCTTGAGACTGAGGAGTAAAATAGTGTGGTATCAATGCAGGGTTAGATTGTTGTTATAAAACAATAAAGAAATAAACTTGAAAAGAATGCAAAACGAAAAACAGAAAACAAAGTGACGTTTTCTATACAATAAGATCATGAAAAAAAGAAAGTATACCAAAAGGAATATTAGTATCAGGAGGACATTATGTTAGACATTAAATTTGTAAGAGAAAACCCGGAAGTAGTAAAACAGAATATTCGTAATAAATTTCAGGATAATAAGCTTGAACTGGTAGACAAGGTACTGGAACTGGATAAAGAAAACAGAGAAATCAAACAGGAAGTCGAAGCACTGCGTGCACAGAGAAATAAAATTTCCAAGCAGATCGGAGCTCTGATGGGACAGGGCAAAAAAGAAGAGGCAGAAGAAGTAAAGAAACAGGTAGCTGCATCTGGTGCACGTATTGAGGAGCTTTCCGTAAGAGAGAAAGAAGTAGAAGAAGAGCTTCTGAAAGATATGATGGTTATTCCGAATATTATTGATCCATCTGTTCCTATTGGAAAAGATGATAGCGAGAATGTTGAAATTGAAAAGTTTGGAGAGCCGGTTGTGCCGGATTATGAGATTCCATATCATACGGATATTATGGAAAGCTTTGACGGGATTGACCTTGATAGTGCAAGAAGAGTTGCCGGAAATGGCTTTTATTATCTGATGGGCGATATTGCCAGACTTCATTCCGCAGTAATCGCTTACGCAAGAGATTTTATGATCAACAGGGGATTCACATATTGTGTACCTCCTTTTATGATCCGCAGCAATGTGGTAACGGGTGTTATGAGTTTTGCTGAGATGGATGCAATGATGTATAAGATCGAAGGTGAAGATTTATACCTGATCGGAACCAGTGAGCACTCCATGATTGGTAAATTTATTGACCAGATCATCCCAGAGGAAGAACTTCCAAAGACTCTTACAAGTTATTCTCCTTGTTTTCGTAAAGAAAAAGGTGCACATGGACTGGAGGAGAGAGGCGTTTACCGCATCCATCAATTTGAAAAACAGGAAATGATCGTTGTATGCAAGCCTGAAGAAAGCAAAATGTGGTTTGAGAAGTTGTGGCAGAATACAGTAGATCTGTTCCGTTCCTTGGATATTCCGGTACGTACCTTGGAATGCTGTTCCGGTGATTTGGCAGATCTTAAGGTAAAATCCCTGGATGTAGAGGCATGGTCTCCAAGACAGAAAAAGTATTTTGAAGTAGGAAGCTGTTCTAACTTGGGCGATGCACAGGCACGCCGTTTGAAAATCCGTGTAAATGGAGCAGATGGAAAGAAATACCTTGCACATACCTTAAATAATACTGTTGTAGCACCGCCAAGAATGCTGATCGCATTCCTTGAAAATAATCTGAATGCAGATGGAAGTGTTAATATTCCAAAAGCACTTCAGCCATATATGGGTGGAATGACAAAAATCGAGAAAAAGTCCAATAAATAATACACATATGTAAGGCGTTTCCAGCACAATATTGAAGCGAAACAAGAAAGCATTGATATTTTAAATAATAAAGTGTCATTAAACGTACAGCAAAACAGGAGGTGTTTTCGTGCACAGCTATTTGAGATCAATCGGATTTTCAAAGATCACAAAAAGAAAAGAAATGCAGGAATTGATCCGTGACGTGATTGATTCTTATGACGAAAAATATGTTGTGGAGAACCATCCGGATGGTGCTTTTGCTGAATTCTCTAAAAATTATGGATGTGATTGCGGGATCACCGTCTGCGGACAGTATGATGAAGACAATCAGTTTCAGGTGGAATATTCCTTCCCCTTTTTTAGGGGGACAGGGATTACCACACAGGAGAAAGTTACGATTGAACGACATGCGGATAAGGAATCTTTTGCAGGTGCCTGTGATGATCTTAGAATTGGTGTAACATTGATTTTTTATTTGCAAAATCCTGCAGAATATATACTTGAAAGTTCAAAGGGAACTTTTGGCGGGCAGCCATTGACCCTTACCGGACTTGCCAAAAAGGGAACAATTCTCCTGCCTGTTCAGAAAGATAAGGAAGCAGTGATAGTGGCTCAGGAATCGACAAGAAATCGTACTAATTTGATCGAGGCTGCCAGAAATGGTGACGAGGAAGCCATGGAAAGCCTGACAATGGAAGATATGGACACTTATTCAATGATTTCCGAGCGAATTGTGAATGATGATATTTTGACTATCGTCGATTCCTATTTTATGCCATATGGTATTGAATGTGATCAGTATAATATTATGGGAGAGATTAGAGATGTTGTAAGCTTCCAGAATGTGCTTACAGGTGAAAACCTTTATCAGATGACCGTGGAAAGCAATGATATGCAGTTTGATATATGCATTAACAAACAGGATCTATTTGGAGAACCGCAGGTGGGAAGAAGATTTAAAGGAATCATCTGGCTTCAGGGACAGCTGCATTTTTAAAAGTTAAATTTGATTTAGACCTTGCCTTTTAGGTGCAAATATAGTACAATTGTCGATGTGGTTTTGGAATATATAAAATCACATGTGTCGTCATAGCTCAGCTGGATAGAGCACTCGCCTCCTAAGGTTGCGTTACAACGGCCACCTTGGAAAAACTTCATATAGGATTCAAGTTCGAGTTTCTTCGGGCTTAGTCATAAAACCAGCCATGTCTCAGTAGCTCAGTTGGATAGAGCACACGCCTCCTAAGCGTGGGGCCGGAGGTTCAAATCCTCTCTGGGACGCCAGCTAACAACGCCGAAAGCCTTTGTTTTCAAGGGTTTTCGGCTTTTCTTATATGAAAAGGCACGAAAAAGCTCTTTCACTGTATGAGATAAAATTCTACTCCAAAATTTGATTTTTGACAACCCCTCCAGAATCGAACGGTTGTTATAAGACAAAATCGCCAGCTAATTTTTAGCAGAAAACGGGCTGTTCTTGCTAATGAAAATGCCCTTCCTGCTAATCAGCCCCAAAATCGTGCCAAAAATCCTGCTAATCAAAAAAGGCGGATGTTTTGAGTACCATGCAGTTATAGCAGATAAAATTGAATATCGTTATATACATAGAGCGTCTATTTGCCCCGCATTGGGGATGGATAGGCGCTCTTTTTTTATGCCCAAAACCATGGGCAAATACAAGAGATTGGAGGTGTTTTATTTGAGCAAGCCTGTTTATGCCGCAGACAAGCCGAGCGATTGCCATTACTGCTACTATTGGACGAATGGCAGAAAGGGCTGCCGTCTGGGTAGAAATAATTGCTACTACTTAATCTCTTTGCCACCGAAACCTAAGTCGGAATGTGATGGCTGTCCCTATGGGCGAGATCACCCGTGCATTGGTTGGTGTACGAAGAAGGTTATGCGTGAAGTGGGGCTTCGTTGATATAAATGCGTATGAACAGGAATACCGCTTCTGCTATTTTGCCCGATGTCCTTACGAAAAGACGGATACGACTTTCCGCAGCATTCCGCTGACAACAGAAAGTTTTCCGCAGAAAGAAGGTGGTGAAGCCGTGTGAGTTTTGATTATTTTTACGGTCAGCAATCCGATCTATTCACATTCTATCGAGTTCCGAAGGTGTTGTTCACGAACGAGAGGTTCTGGAATATTTCTGCCGATGCCAAGATGCTGTATGGCATTTTGCTTGACCGCATGAGCCTGTCTGCCAAGAATGGTTGGATAGATAAAAACGGTCGAGTGTATATAATTTTTACAATCGACGAAGCGAAGATGGCTCTGAACTGTGCTGAACAAAAGGCTATCAAGCTGCTCAGTGAACTTGAGAAGAAAGCAGGATTGATTGAACGTAAGCGTCAGGGTTTGGGAAAACCCAACCTGATCTATGTGAAGAACTTTATCTCTGCTGTGGATTCACAACTCTTGAATTGTGAAAATCACAATTCTGGAACAATGGAAATCACAACTCAAGAACTTCCGAAATCACAATGTAATAATACTGATATTAAAAATACTGAATTTAGTGATACTGATTCTATCTTTCCTTCCGGAAATGGTGGAATGATGGACGAGAATGACCGGTATCAAGAATACTTTGATTATTTCTCGGATCAGCTCAGTATGGATTTGTTGAAGAAAGATTACCCTTACGATTCTGAAATGCTGGATAACATTCTGGAACTGATCGTTGAAACGGTTTGCACAAAGCGACCGTTGATTCGCATTGGTGCAGAGGAGCGTCCGACAGAAATTGTCCGCAGTCGGTTTATGAAACTGAATGCCGAACACATTCGATATGTTATGGACTGCTTCAAAGAGAACACCACAAAGATTAGAAATATCCGTCAGTATATGCTGACTACGATATACAATGCGCCGACGACAATAGACACCTACTACGATGCTCTTGTTCGGCACGATATGTCACACGGATATTTGGAAGGAGGATTTAAGAAATTGAAAATGAAGCGAGAGGAAGGAGAGTGACGAAAAATGTCGAAAAAAGCAACCATCATTGCGGTGGTCAATCAGAAAGGAGGAACCGGCAAGACCACCACCACCGAAAATCTGGGCGTTGGCTTGGCACTTGAAGGAAAAAAGGTGCTTCTGGTAGACACCGATCCCCAGGCTTCCCTGACAGTCAGTTTGGGCAATCCCTGCCCGGATGAGCTGTCTCCGACACTTTCCGATTTGATGGGAAAGATTATGGTGGAAAGCCCCATTGCTCCCGGTGAAGGGATTCTTCATCATCCGGAGGGCGTTGATTTGGTGCCGTCCAACATCGAACTGTCCGGTATGGAAGTTGCACTGGTCAATGCCATGAGCCGGGAAACCATTCTCAGGCAATACCTGGATACGGTCAAACAGAACTATGATTACATTCTTCTGGATTGTATGCCGTCTTTGGGTATGCTGACCGTCAATGCGTTGGCAGCTGCCGACAATGTGCTGATACCGGTTCAGGCAGCATACCTTCCTGCAAAGGGTCTGGAACAGCTGCTTGGAACCATCAACAAGGTCAAGAGACAAATCAACCCGAAATTGAGGATTGAGGGTATTCTTCTGACTATGGTAGACAATCGCACCAACTATTCCAAAGACATCAGCAATCTGATTCGGGAGAGCTATGGAGGAAAGCTGAAGGTTTACAAGACAGACATTCCCCGCTCTGTTCGTGCAGAAGAAATCAGTGCCGAAGGACACAGCATTTTTAAGCATGATCCAAAAGGAAAAGTGGCGGATGCTTACCGAGTCTTGACGAAGGAGGTGTTAAACAATGCAGAGAAAAGGCGCAAACATCAGCTTGAAGGGGTACGATGATATTTTCTCGACCGAGCAATCCAGAGCCGAATCTCAGCAGGAGCGAGTGCAGGAAATTCCGCTTTCTGAATTGCACCCTTTCGAGGGACACCCCTTCCGTGTGGTTGATGATGAAGAAATGATGAAAACGGCAGAGAGCGTCCGAGATTTCGGAGTTCTCACCCCGGCGATTGTCCGTCCTGACCCCGATGGTGGTTATGAAATCGTTTCTGGTCACAGGCGGCACCGGGCATCGGAGCTTGCGGGTAAGGAAACCATGCCTGCGATTGTTCGTGACCTGGACGATGATGCAGCCATTATTCTGATGGTCGATGCGAATTTGCAGAGAGAAACCATTCTTCCGAGCGAAAGAGCATTTGCCTACAAGATGAAGTTGGATGCAATTAAACATCAGGGCGAAAGGACAGATTTAACTTCTGGACAACTTGTCCAGAAGTTGTTGTCAGTAGAAAAAGTGGCTGAAGGAACCGGTGAAAGCTACAAGAATGTGCAACGCTATATCCGTCTAACCGAACTGATTCCGGAACTGTTGGATATGGTGGATACGGGTCAGATCAAATTCAATCCTGCGGTGGAGCTTTCCTATCTGGCAAGAGAAGAACAGCAGGATTTTCTTTCTGCAATGGATTATGCTCAAGCAGCTCCTTCCCTTTCGCAAGCACAGCGAATTAAAAAGCTCGCACAGGAGGGCGAGTGTACGCTGGATGCGATGTGCGAGATTATGAATGAAATCAAGAAGGGAGAGCTGGACAGAGTAACCTTCAAAACGGATTCGTTGCGAAAATACTTCCCGAAGTCCTATACCAACAAGCAGATGGAGGATAAAATTATTCAGCTTTTGGAACAGTGGCAGAAAAAAAGAGAAAAATCTATGGAAAGGTAAGGTAAAAAATGTTTACACCCAAAAACATTCAGGGCGCTTTGGAAGAACTCTACGACCTTTGCGATCCTGATTATATGGTAGATATGCTCGTAAATTACAGTGAGGAGTTCGATGATATTTCTCCTACGCTTCTGGCAAGGTCGTTCCAGAAAAATGCCGAGATGGTTTGCGAGTACCGAGTATTGTCCTCTGCTGGTGAGGGTATCGACTATCAGGGAACGGTACTTCTGAACAGCAGAGCCGTGCGGCTTCTGTCCTATGTAGAAGATACGAGCGGCAATGAAAAAGTTCGCACGATTCAGAGCAAGGAGCTGTGGTTAACAGAAGATATGACCTTCTATGTGGTGTCCTGTATGTCCACGATTACGATGGACAAGGAAGAAGCCATTTGTCTTAACGAACACCGCAGTGTAGTTACTACGGTGGAATGCGAGGACGATATTTTCTTCGACATGGGTTCCCTGATTTGCGAACTGGACGATATTTGCTTGTTCGAGCTTTTAGCCGATGCGGATGCGACTATTTATGAACTGTAACAGGTTCATGGATGGTCGCTTTTCTTATTTCCAAAGAAACGGAGGTATCGAAACTTGAAAGAATACGATGTGAAGATTACCGAAACCTTGGAGAAAACGGTTACGGTGCAAGCAGAATCTCACGATGCGGCAGAGGAACAGGTTAGAGCCGCTTATTACAATTCGGAGTACATTCTGGACTCCGAAAACTTTACCGGTGTTGCGTTCGGCACGACCGAGGAACGGGAGGTTCAGAAAGAACAGGCAGATACCATGAATGTGTTGCTGGTAAAGCCGTTCATGTATCCGCAGGCTGTGCAGATCGGCTGTGAGCTGGAGGAGTTGCAGAAAGCCGTAGGTGGCGATATTGAGGCAACTTATCCGTTCAATGAGCCGGTTGCACTGCTCATGCACGACGAAGGTAAACTCGCAGGCAAAGACCTGAACCGTGCGCTGCGTGATGATGACGGCGATATTTATGACATTATCGCCGGTGATTTCCTGGTGGTTGGTTTGGGTGAGGAGGATTTTTGTTCTCTGTCCCCGGAACTGATGAAGCAGTTTGAGGAACACTTTCATCAGCCTGAGACTTTTGTACGCATGGGGCGCAGCATTATGGCGCTTCCCCTGCCGGATGACATGGTGAAGAAAGAAGATGCACCTGTCAAAGCTGATTCGGTTCCCCATAAAATTAACCCTGACCGAGATGTTCTGTAAGGAGGTTCTTATGCAAAGAAATTCGACGATTGGAGAGCTGATGGAGCGAAAGCGGATTCAGGATGGTGCCAAGGAGTACCAGGGACATACCTATATGGACTTGGCACGATTTGATGAAGCCACCAAGCACATGATTATTTTCGATGTGCTGACCGATGAATCGCCTGTCGGTTGGAAAGGCGAAAGAAATCGCCTGTATTTGAGCGATGTGGGTTATCAGAAGGCTCTGGATAACCAGAAAGCTGGCAATATCAAGATTATCAGCCATGCCGCAGTTGCCAAGGGCAATCTGTATTACGACCACAGAGATATGGCACGATAATCTGTTCACTCTACTGCTTGCAGGAGGTGATGAATCATGCAGGAAGAAGTTGAAAACAGGACAGTGAACCTGGCGATCAGCACTACCAAGCTGACGGGGCGCACTATCATTGCCGGTATCCGCAAGTATTTGCAGCACCGGGAAAAAGTGAAAATGAAAAAGGCACGAGACCCTGCCGTTCATGGAAAACAATCCGTGAAACAGCTTTTGGGACAGAATCAGGGTGCTACGAATGTTGAGATCGACAAAGAGAGTATCCGTGATTTTGAAAAGCTCGCCAAGAAGTACGGCGTGGACTTTGCCGTAAGGAAAGATAAGTCCGTTGATCCTCCCCGGTTTCTTGTCTTTGTCCGTTCCAAAGATGCAGATGCTTTGGATGCGATCTGCAAGGAACATCAGGCAAGGGCATTAACCAAGAATGAAAAGCCGAGCGTTCTGGCGCAACTGAAGAAGTTCAAGGAAATTGTCGCAGCGATTCCGAAGAAGGTTCGAGAGAAGAAACAGGAGCGTGATCTGTGATGGATAAGAGAAAAATTAAAAAGCTCCTGATTCTGAATTTACCGTATTTTCTGGTAGGGTTGTTCGCTACGAATTTAGGAGAAGCATGGAGATTGGCTGAGGGTGCAGATTCATCTGCGAAAATCCTCAGCTTTTTTAATGCCCTTCCGATAGCCCTGAACAATCCGTTGCCCAGCTTTCACCCGTTGGATTTGCTGATTGGCATTTTCTGCGGCGCAGGACTCCGGCTGGCTGTCTATCTAAAAGGCAAAAACGCAAAGAAGTACCGACACAATGTTGAGTACGGTTCTGCTCGTTGGGGAACGGCAAAAGATATTGAGCCGTTTATTGCACCAAAGTTCGAGGACAATGTGATCCTGACAAAAACGGAGCGGTTGATGATGAGCAATCGCCCGAAGAATCCTGCCAATGCCCGAAATAAGAATGTTCTGATTATCGGCGGTTCGGGTTCCGGTAAGACTCGCTTTTGGTTGAAGCCAAACCTTCTCCAGATGCACAGCTCCTATGTGGTCACTGACCCCAAAGGCAGCATCGTGATTGAGTGCGGCAACGCCCTTTTGAAGCATGGCTACACCATAAAGATTTTCAACACCATCAACTTTCAGAAGTCGATGCACTATAACCCTTTTGCCTATATCCATTCAGAAAAAGACATTCTGAAACTGGTGACAACGCTGATTGCCAACACAAAGGGTGATGGAAAAGCCGGTGACGAGTTCTGGACGAAGGCGGAAACGCTGCTCTACTGCGCCTTGATCGGATATATCCACTATGAAGCTCCGGTTGAGGAACAGAATTTCTCCACCCTGATTGAGTTCCTGAACGCAATGGAGGTGCGGGAAGATGATGAGGAGTTCCAGAATCCGGTGGATCTGATGTTCGAAGCCCTGGAAAAGAAAAAGCCAAATCACTTTGCAGTCCGTCAGTATAAAAAATACAAGCTGGCTGCCGGCAAGACCGCTAAGTCGATTTTGATTTCCTGCGGCGCTCGTCTGGCTCCTTTTGATATTCAGGAGGTCAGAAATGTGACTGCCTATGATGAGTTGCAGTTGGATACTCTCGGAGATAAGAAAACGGCGCTCTTTCTGATTATGTCAGATACGGATGCGACCTTTAATTTTTTGATCTCCATGATTTACACACAGCTGTTCAACTTGCTGTGCGAGAAAGCAGATGATGTGTACGGCGGCAGACTGCCGGTTCATGTGCGCTGCCTGATTGATGAGATGGCAAACATCGGTCAGATTCCCAATCTGGAAAAACTGGTAGCGACAATCCGAAGCCGTGAAATATCAGCTTGCCTTGTTCTCCAGGCACAATCACAGCTGAAAGCCATTTATAAAGACAATGCCGATACCATCATCGGCAACATGGATTCCCGAATTTTCCTGGGTGGTTCTGAGCCAACCACGCTTAAAGAACTAAATCAGGCATTGGGAAAAGAAACTATCGACACCTACAACACCTCCAACACCAGAGGTAACAGCCCGTCTTACGGCTTGAATTATCAGAAGTTAGGCAAAGACCTTGCGAGCGTAGATGAGCTTGCGGTTCTGGATGGAAGCAAGTGTATTTTGCAGTTGCGTGGTGTCAGACCGTTTCTTTCTGACAAGTACGATCTGACGCAGCACCCCAATTATAAGTACACATCAGACTTTGATAAGAGAAATGAGTTCAACATTGAACAGTTTCTGAGTCGAAGGTTGAAGCTCAAGGCAGGTGATGAGTTTGTGGTAGTCGATGCGGATTAAGGAGGTTTCTGTTTGGAAAATCTGAAAACGGTATCTGCCCTGGTTAAGAACATCTTGGAACACGACCACAAGGCAAGAAATACCGACAATCATTTGTACCTGATGGTACTGGAACACTATTCCGGGCTGCGTGGCATCGACATTCATGCCATGACGGTTCCTGTGTTTTTGAAGGAACTGGATAGACGCAGCTTTCCGGGGTTTGAAACTGTCCGCAGAAGCAGACAGAAAGTGCAGGCAACCTACCCTGACCTTGCTCCCAGTGAAGCCGTAGGCAAACGCAGAGCAAAAAATGAGGTTGTATATCGAGAATTTGCAGAAAGCGAGGTGTAAAAAATGACTTGGTGGATCACAGATACCTCTATTGGGCAGCGTTTGAAGTTCATTAGACGATTTCGCCGCCTTACACAGAAAGAGCTTGGACTCCTGATGGGGTATTCCGAGAAAACAGCGGATGTCCGTATTGCTCAGTATGAGAAAAACGCTCGAACCCCTAATGCAGAAACCACAGCGAAACTCGCAGAGGTTCTGAAGGTTTCACCTGCTGTTTTTTCACCGACGATCTGTGCTTCTCGTGAAGATTTGTTGCAGTCAATGTATTGGCTGTTTCTCATGAAAGGTGGTGGTGATATATATGATTGTGAAACTGAATATGCAAGAAGCAGAATGGAACAGAAACTTGGCGTGATAACCGTTGAGGAGTTCCTTGAAAAGATTCTCGCAAACTAAGCCTTCCGTCCGGTTTTGATACCGGTAGTACGGAGGGCTTTTTCTATTCTCAAAACAATTTCAAATTTTAGGAGGAAAATATTATGGCATTTTTCAATAGCGCAGTAACCGTTCTTCAGACTCTCGTTATCGCTCTGGGCGCAGGTCTTGGCATCTGGGGTGCAATCAATCTGCTTGAGGGCTACGGCAACGATAACCCCGGCGCAAAGTCCCAGGGTATGAAGCAGTTCATGGCTAATTAAAGGGAACAAAAAGAAAGGGAATGCACAATCCAGACGGTATCAGCGGCAGGCTACAAGAA
>NZ_JAOQJL010000029.1:0-49107 GCF_025566965.1 Blautia ammoniilytica
TTCAGGTTATTCCTCCTTAGCTCAGTCGGTAGAGCATGCGGCTGTTAACCGCAGTGTCGTTGGTTCGAGTCCAACAGGGGGAGTTTAAAATTAAATATGGCTCCATGGTCAAGCGGTTAAGACACCGCCCTTTCACGGCGGTAACAGGGGTTCAAATCCCCTTGGAGTCACTTACAAAATGAGATTTTTGAGAGGCTTAACTCTGACATTTGGTATGTTTTTTATGTGCCGATGTGGCTCAATTGGCAGAGCAGCTGATTTGTAATCAGCAGGTTATCGGTTCGAGTCCGATCATCGGCTTTTTGGACCTTTAGCTCAGTTGGTTAGAGCAACCGGCTCATAACCGGTCGGTCCTGGGTTCGAGTCCCCGAAGGTCCATTTTTGTTATATAAATATTTTTTCTGGCCCGGTGGCTCAGTTGGTTGGAGCGCCGCCCTGTCACGGCGGAGGTCGAGAGTTCGAGTCTCTTCCGGGTCGTTGCTGTATTTAGCAAATTTTATGGGGTCTTAGCTCAGCTGGGAGAGCATCTGCCTTACAAGCAGAGGGTCATAGGTTCGAGCCCTATAGGCCCCATCCTATTTTACTAAATTATATGCATGCCGCAGTGGCGGAACTGGCAGACGCCCGGGACTTAAAATCCCGTGGGTAGTGATACCCGTACCGGTTCGATTCCGGTCTGCGGCATTAATTAAAGCCCTTGATTTTCAAGGGTTTTTTTATGTTGTAGAAGATGACATTGATAAAAAGTATTCATTTGGCTATAATAAAAAAGAAAATACAGAACGTGTTATAGGAGAAACGATTATGTGTACAGCAGCTACTTATAAAACAAAAGACTTTTATTTTGGAAGAACGCTGGATTATGAATTTTCTTATGGTGATCAGGTTACTATTACACCTCGAAGCTTCCCGTTTCATTTTCGACATGTGAGCGAACTGAAGAACCATTATGCGATTATCGGGATGGCTCATGTTGCGGGAAACTATCCACTGTACTATGATGCCATCAATGAAAAAGGACTCGGTATGGCAGGTCTTAATTTTGTGGGAAATGCTTCTTATTCAGATGTACAGAGCGAAGTGGATAATATTGCACAGTTTGAATTTATACCTTGGATTTTAAGCCAGTGCTCCTCTGTAACAGAGGCCCGGGAATTGCTTCATCGTATTAATATAGTGAATACGCCTTTCAGTGAACAACTGCCTCTGGCACAGCTGCATTGGCTTATTGCTGATGAAAAGGAGTGTATTACAGTAGAATCTATGTCTGATGGATTGCATGTTTATGACAACCAGGTAGGAGTCCTCACAAACAACCCACCTTTTCCACAACAGATGTTTCAGCTGAATAACTATATGCATCTTTCTCCCAAACAGCCAGTGAACACATTTTCAAGTGATTTGAATCTTAATGCTTATAGCCGGGGAATGGGAGGTCTGGGTCTTCCTGGGGATTTATCTTCTGCTTCTCGCTTTGTCCGTGTGGCATTTACAAAAGTAAATTCATTTTCCGGTGAATCCGAGATGGAAAGCGTCAGCCAGTTTTTCCATATTTTAGGATCAGTAGATCAGCAGCGCGGTTGTTGCCAGGTCTTTGATGGAAAGTATGAGATTACGCTGTATACTTCCTGCTGTAATGCTACAAAGGGAATCTATTATTATAATACCTATGAGAATCACCAGATCAGTGCGGTGGATATGCACAGTGAAAATCTGGATAGCGATAAACTGGTTTGTTATCCGTTAATTCAGGGAGAACAGATTAAATATCAAAATAGATAACATTCTTCAATAGTATTAGATGCATTTTCAGATTTATATCTTTGTATCTACAGGAATGAGAGATATGTGTAGTATCTGTACTGAGTTAAGAATATGGCTATTTCCTTTATGCCGGGAAGTAGTCATATTTTTTTTGATGAATTTTTGGCAAAATACCTGGCAGGATGTTACCTGGAACAGTTACTGTCAGAAGTGCTAGTGTAAATATTGAAGTGTTTACGTATAATGAAGATGAACGAAAAACACACGAGTATAACAAGAAAGGAGATGTTTTTATGAACAAAAAAATGAAATTATGGGTGGCTGGATCTGTTGGAGTTATAATGGCAGGTATGATGAGCGTGAGTGTTTATGCACTTGAAGAAAAGGACGTTATTGGAACCTGGTATGTAAATGAGCTTTCTATGGGCGGAAACATGACGTTCCATCCGGAATCAATGGGAATGGAAGTAACCGTTGACATTAAAGAAGGCGGACAGATAGAGATAACGACATCTAATAGTGGAGAGGAGCCAGAGGTAGATCAGGCAGAGTGGAAAATAGAAGATGATAAATTACTGATAACCAATGATGGTGAATCTAAAGAATGTGAGTATGCTGATGGCAAGTTAACTATAGATGCAGACGGAATGACAATGATCATGAGCCAGGAAAAAGAAGAATATGAGCCATATGTACCTGGTGAACCGGTAGAAAATCCTGCAATAGAGGATTTTGAAGGAGAATGGATGTGTACTTTGATGGAAGCATTTGGAATGCAGATGCCGGTCGATGCTGAACTGACTGGATTCGAGATGATGCTGACAGTTCAAGGGGATACGGCTGAGCTTTCTTTAATAGAGAGCGGAGAAGAGAGCAAAGTAGAGCTTTCAGGCGAGGTGGAAGGAAATAACCTGATCTTGAAGGCTGTATCCGAAGATGAGGCAGGGACTATGTTCTTCAGTTGTGATCTTATGAAGTTCACTTTGCTGGATGATGGAAAGCTTTGTTTTGAAGCAGACGCTGATGACAGTGAAGAATCAGAAGATTCTGAAACAGATGGGGAAGATTTCTCTGTAAAGACATATTTTGACAAAATAACTGTTACTGAATAGAGTAAAACACTGCCGTACCGGAGATATCTTATTCCAGTGCGGCAGTATAGGATTGCCAAGATGTGTAGAAAAATATGTGATGCGTTGCATGACGCACATCTTCCGGCAAGAATACCAAGGCATTTTTGAAATTCTTCTTGACTGAATTCAAGTTGAGCAGTTGCGAGACTTGGCGCGTGATTCTGGTCAGCGTAAGCTGACATATTCTTTACGGAATCACTGCGCATCCTCGCGAAGCGTTTATCTCAGTCGGAGATTGGACTCCCACTGAGACGAACTTGTTGTTACTCACCACCTGAAAGAGGTGGGAGTCTTCTCGACTGAGATAAAAAGGGAGGTAGGGCATGGGATTATTTGATAAAAAAATTTGTGATATCTGTGGAGAAAAAATAGGTTTACTTGGAAATAGAAAATTAGACGACGGAAATTTGTGTAAGGATTGTGCAAAAAAATTATCACCATGGTTTGAAGAGCGGCGGCACAGCACAGTAGAGGATATCAAACGTCAATTGGAATATCGTGAAAAGAATAAAAAGGCGGTAATGGATTTTTGCGTTACCCGTCAGATCAATACCAGAAATTACACTGTTTTTATTGATGATCATAAGGGGAATTTTACAGTTGCACGAAAACTGGATGTGAATGAAAACCCAGATATCGTTCCTTTATCAGCTATTGTGCAGTGCAGAGTAGAGGTAGAGCAACAGCAGCTTGAAGAAACATATACAAAGGATGGAAAGACAGTAAGCTATCAGCCACCAGTATATAACTATGAATATGATTATACGATGCGTATTAAGGTTAATACTCCCTGGTTTGATGATATGGATTTTCGTTTGAATACATTTTCCATAAGTAGTGAAAAGAGAAACGAATTGATGGAAGTAGAGCAGACGGGAATGTCCGGGATGAACATGAACGGAGGGATGCAGCCGGGAATGTCCGGGATGAATATGAACGGAGGGATGCAGCCAGGAATGTCTGGAATGAATATGAACGGAGGAATGCAGCCAGGAATGTCCGGGATGAACATGAATGGAGGGATGCAGCCGGGAATGTCCGGGATGAACATGAACGGAGGGATGCAGCCGGGAATGTCCGGGATGAACGTGAACGGAGGGATGCAGCCAGAGGGTAATTCCTGGAAATGTCAGTGTGGCGCAGAGAATACAGGAAGATTTTGCGAATACTGTGGTCTGCCGAGACCGTTTTAAAAATATAAACAAAAGGTTATGATAGACCGTCCTGTGACTCCCAATGAGATGAACTTGCTGTTACTCACCACCTGAAAGAGGTGGGAGTCTTCTCGACTGAGATAAAAAGATTTTGTGGAAGTTTCTAATGATTGCCAGCCTACCCGGTGTGAACAGATAACCAATTTCTCTAAAAACTATATGCCAGTACATGGGCTTTATAGTATACTTAGTACAAGAGAGTATTAATGAGAGAGGAATTTTCATGACATACAATAAAAAAAAGATGCTGTCGTGTGGAGTGATTTTGATAAGCGTGTTACTGGCTTATATCTGCAGGCTGGCACGACCGGAAAATGTTTTTATGAGAAACATTGCAGACCAGTGCCGTAACTGTATTTATCTGGGGATTTACTGTGCCTGGGTGATTTACCTGGAAAAGCACGTAGTACATAAGAAAATGCGCAGATGCCTCACTGCAATTGGCTGTCTGATGGTATTCTGGTTTTTTGTAAGGACAGTGAAATTTCATATTCTTCATGACCCCCTTGGAGAACACGTTTGTTGGTATCTGTATTATATTCCAATGATTTTAATCCCGGTTTTGGGTTTGGCAGCAGCCATGTTTTTTGGTGAAAAGGCTGAAGAGAAAACAGTCAGAAGAATCAAAATCCTGTTGACTGTGGCGGTGGTATTGATCGTAAGTGTTTTTACAAACGATTTACATCAGATGGTATTTCATTTTGCAAAACAGCCTCCATTTTCAGATAACGATTACAGTTATGGCATTCTTTTTATGGTGATACAGGGATGGATGTTGATTTGCCTGACAGGAATGGAAATCATACTGATCAGAAAAAGCAGAATCCCGGGAAAGAAGCAGTTCTGGCTGCCAATTATTCCGGGAATCCTGCTCCTGGGATGGAACATAGGAAATATATTCCGACTGCCTTTTATCCAAACCTTTGCAGGGGATATGACTGCAGTATGTTGTCTTTTAATGGCAGCAATTTATCAGGGCTGTATCTTATGCGGACTGATACAGACGAACAATCGTTATTTTGAATTATTTCAGACTTCCGGAGGATTGGATGCAGAGATCACAGATTATTCTTTTCAGCGTTATTATCATTCCGGTGATTTTCCGCAGCTTTCGCCTGAATTGCGTTCAATGATCGTTAACAGATCATTTGTACAAGAACAGGGGATTCGGATCAACCACATTCCCATAAGAGGAGGGCATCTGTTTTGGTCGGAAGATATTTCGGTATTGCTGGATCAATATCAGGATATTCGAGAACAGCAGGAAGAACTGACTGCTAGAAACAGGCTGTTGAAAAAAACCTATCAGAAAGAAGCAGAGCGGAGAAAAGCTGAAGAACAAAATCGGCTGTTAAATATGATACAGAGTCAGACCGCAGGCCAGCTGGAATTGCTGTCACAGCTGATGGATGAACTGGAAAAGACAGAGTCCAGGGAACGGTATAATTGGATTCTTGGTAAAATTGTAGTTGTTGGTACGTATTTGAAGCGGAGAAAGAATCTGGTATTGACACAGTACACATCAGATGGAAATCTGCTTACAATGGAAGATCTTAGACAAAGCATTGCAGAATCCTGTGATAGCTTAAAACTATGCAAGATTCGTGCTGCTTATTACGTTGAAAGCGGAGATGTGCAGCTGAATGCAGATGATATACTAAAATGCTATGATACTTTTGAATGGCTTGTGGAACAGTTATCTGATGTTATGCATTCTATATTTTACCGTGTATCGCAGATTGATGAGGATCTTCGAATTTCCGTTCATATTGTGTCAGAAGCGGATCTGCGTGACTTAGTGTCAGAAAGACCGGAATTAAAAGTACAGCAGGAAGATGAAAATGAATGGTTTGTTGGGTGTATCGTACTCAGAAAAGGAGGCAGCAGATGACCAGTTTTGGGGAACGCAGCATGGTAATGCAGAATTTTCTGATGATTCTCCTTGAGATATGCCTGATTCTGGAATTGATCCTTCTGATGGCAAGAATCACCGGTTTGTCCGGGAAAAAGAAAATCATAACGGCAATGACTGTTTTTGTAGTTTCTTTTATTCTTATGGGTTTTCTTATGAATGACCACAGGTATTGCCTGGGAGAAAGCGCATATCAGCCTATACTTAGGTATCCGGTCAGCATTTTAATTGCAATGGTGATTGTATTGACTTTGTATCTTTGCTGGGCGATCTGGAGGGAGAAACGCAGATATCAGCATTCTTTATCATACTGGTCTGTGAATGAAGCGGTGGATGATGTTCCCTGCGGGGTGTGCTTTTCAGATCCTCTGGGAAGGATTGTTCTATGTAATACCAAGATGCAGGAATTGTGCAGAATGATGACAGGTTCCTATCTGCAGGATTATGAAACCTTGCGAAAAGTAATGAATGACGAGCCTGTTTCCGAAGGTTTTTTCAGGTTGAGCAGCGACAGCAATGTATTTTATTTTCCGGATGCTTCTGTTTGGATGTTTCAGGAATATCATCTGCAGGAACCGGATTTTGCGGGATACCTGCAGACAGTAGCTGTTAATGTATCAGAAATATACTACAATAGTGAAAAGATCCGGGCAAACAATGAAGAACTGGAGATTCTGAACCGTAAGCTGGAGGAAATGTACGAAAAAATCGGAGATAAGATCAGAGAACAGGAAACTCTTGCTTTGAAAATGCAGGTTCACGATAATTTCGGACGAAGCTTACTGTCAATACGCAGAATATTGGAAAGAAAAGAAAAACAGGATAAAATGGATAAACAGTTGTCCACATTGAAGCACCAGGTTTATATTCTTACTGGTTCAACAGTTGAAAATATGGAAGAGCTGTATGAGGACACAGTGAAACATGCGGAAGAGCTTGGAATCTCCGTTCAGATCATTGGAAGCTTTCCGCAGCATCCTGCATATAGGCTGCTGGCAGACAGAGCAATTCGTGAATGTGTGACAAACTGCGCCAGACATGCCCATGGCAGTATCGTTTTTGTGAAGATAGATAAATGTGCAGATGAATACAACATTCAGATCACCAATGATGGAGATGCGCCTGAACAAAATGCAGAAGAAGGCGGTGGCTTGTCAGCACTGAGAAAAGCGGTTGAATCAGAGAAATGTATGATGCAGATTTCTTTTGCCCCTGAGTTTTGCCTGGTATTGAAAATGCCTATGACAGAAAGGATGAGATTCGATGGTACGGGTACTGATAGTAGAAGATCAGAAGATCATGCAGAAGTATTTTGAATATATGCTTATGCAGGATTCGGAATTACGACATGTCCAGACGATTTCGGATGCCCGTGAAGCTGTAAAGATCTGTGGTTATTCGGCAATAGATCTTGTGCTTATGGATGTGCAGACATTTCATAATCATGATGGATTAAGTGCCGGCAAAACGATCAGGGAAAAGTATCCACATACAAAGGTTTTGATTGTTACTTCCCTGATTGATCCCAAAGTGCTGGAAAGAGCCAAAAGCGGATGTGCAGACAGCCTCTGGTATAAGGATCATGGTGAAGAGGAAATACGGAATGTGATTTACAGAACTTTAAATGGTGAGCGTGTATTTCCGGATGTAACGCCGAAGGTGGAACTTAACTGGATCACAAGTGGAGATATCAGTCCAAGACAGCTGGAGATGCTGCGCCTGTATATTCATGGAATGTCATATTCAGAGATTGCCAAGAAAATGGAATGTTCCACCTCTGGGGTAAGATGGAATTTTCAGGAAATGATTGCCAAGGCAGGATATAGCTGCAAGGAAGACCTGATAGCAGCTGCACTGGAAAGTAAATTGATTGTGACTACACTAAAATAGAAAATCCGTAACTGTGAGGATACAGAACAGTTATGAAAACACACAGAATGTAGAAACATATTCTGACAGGAAGGAGATACGAGCATGAAAAAATTTTCTGTTGTTGTATGTGTTTGTGTGGCACTGCTTTCTTTTGGTATTTATGGGAAATGTGTGAGAGAAGTGTCTGCCCAAATACCTGGGGCAGAAGAGAATCTGGCAATTTTAAGGGATATCATCAGGGAAAATGAATGTCAGGTGGGAATGGCATTTCTTGGATATACCTATGAAACTGCAGAAGCGTCAGATATACTTGAATATACTAAAATGGAAGAAGTGGCAGCGGCTTATCCTTTCTTACAGGAGGGGACAGTTGTTGATGCAGGGGGATATGAAATTTATGCTATTGTTCCGGGATGCGATTGTAAGATCAGTGTTTATCCGACTCAGATTACGGAAGACGGGGAATATCTGGATGACCTGAACGCCCCATATTATATAGGTCAGGAGGACGAAATCATTATACTGCGATGCAATATGAGTGAGATCCATTCCAATGTGATGGTTTCAGTGCAGAAGCAGAATATGAGTGTGCAATACCATCCTATGGTATCACTAAAGGATGGGCATCTTGCCACAGAAGCTTACTGTTATGATTTTTCCATATATCATGATTGGGAGGAGTATCACCCGGAGGATGATTCATCATTGGATATAAATATTGCCCGGGAAGTGCTTTCACAAACTGACGAGGTGCGTTACTATCTGGGGCTTGGTATGTCATTGTGGTATACAGGTACAGAGGAATACATTGAAGGAAGAAATTGTCCGGTATTTGTACTTGGAACAGATCATGAGGATCATTTTACAAAAGAAAATTATTATGCAGTAGGAGACAATGTGGTTTATTACTATGATGCGACAGGCGACGCATGGCTTCTGCTGGGAGCAGGCTGATAAAGGTATTTCGCAGGGACAGACAGAAGATTCACCAATATATCATTGCATTTGATTAACCAGAGAAAGAGGAAACAGACATGAGTGATTTTTTGACAGAAAAAAATAAAAAAGCAGGAGTTCTGGGGAAAATAAAATGGATTCTTTGTGGCTTATGTATACTTTTGTCCCTGGGTGCTATTGGCGCCTCAGAAAAGTATATTGGTGAAAGACGATTGGGAATGGCAGCAACAGAGATCTTACTGGGATTGTTGTTTCTGTATCCTACTTTCAGGGAAATTCAGAAAATACGAAAGAAGAAACAAGCCAGTGAAATTGCCTGCTGGTTTGAATCTTATGCGCAGAGTACGCTCTCATTTGAAAAGTATGAGAAGGAGATGGGAAAAGGTGCAGTAAAAAAATTGGAAAAATATATTGCCAGAGGATATATTCGGAATATCCAGATAGACAGAGAAGGGGATTATATATTGATTACTGCACCAAACCGACGTGTGAATGAGAAGATTTATATTACAGTTACCTGTTCCAGCTGCGGCGCGAAGAATCAGGTCATAAAAGGCCGTCTGAGCAATTGTGAATACTGCGGACAGCGCCTCACCCCATGACATAAGGTTTTAAAAGGGAGTAAAAGACTGTGTAGCTTACAGACATATCACCTGCCGGCGACATCATTTAGTACAGCTATTTGCAGAATGTTGTACTATGAAAGATTTGGAAAGGAGAATAGATGTGAAAAGCTTAAAAAGAATAATGCTTACGGCTGTATTTTTGTGTATGTTTCTTTTGTGTGCATGTGGAGAGAAGGAAGAATCCAAAGAAGCTGCTGCACCCACAGAGGCACCTGCACCCACAGAGGCACCAGCCCCTACAGAGACACCAGCACCCACAAAAGCACCGGAACCGACAGTGACGCCAGAACCAACGGCCACACCAGCACCGACAGCGACACCTACACCGATTCCAGAGTATAAAGAGTATGATTATGCAGAAGGAAATCTTACGATTACTCTGCCCTATGAAGCGGAAGAACCAATAGAGCAGGAAGGCCAACTGGAATTTACAGATCCAAACGGGAAATGGACGATGACAATTGAGCCTATAACAGCAGGGCAGATTTCTAATTGTATTTTGAGTATAGAATCTGCACAGAAATACCGGGAAGAAGGCGCAAAGCAGGTCAAAACCGAAGAAACCAAGATCTGCGGTATGAATGCAATTGTATTTAGTTCCAATCTGGATGAATCTAAAAACGGACCAGATCAGACCGCAATATATCTGGGCACAGGAGAGTATGCTGCGATTCTCAAATATGAGGATCATTATATAGGACCATGGGATGGCCTGCAGATTGAGGTAAAAACCACGGAACGTTTTGATGACATATATACAGTGATGGAAGATGAACTGATACAGACGGTACTGAATGGAATCAAATTCCAGGAAGGAATCCAGTATGAAGAAGTAACTTCCAAAGGAATTACAGTGAAAATGCCGACTCGATGGCAGGGCAGAGAATTAGACGATTTCTTTGTAGGTGGAAAGATCCATTGTGCTTATGAGGGCCTCCTGAATATTCAGACTATTTCAGCTCCAGACGCAAAGGCACAGGCAGAATCAAGAGCAGACGGAGCCATAAAAGAAATAGACGTAGGTGACAGTCATTATTACGTGGCATGCAATAAGCAGGATTCGCACATAACCCTGCATAAGAACCTGACTGACCGGAAGAGTTTGTTGATACTTGTGAGTATTCCTGACTGCTCTGAAGAAGAGCTTTGGAAATTCCTGGACAGAGAAGAAATGAAAACATTATTGGAAAGTCTGGAGATCGATCAGGAACTGCTTGAAAATCCTGAAAAGGGACAGAAGAGTGGTACAGGGTATGAAAAGAATAATGGGGTGAAGGTAAGCGGTTATACGGGAGAAGAAACAGATCTTGTCTTACCTTCCAGTATCGATGGTACTGACATGAAGGGTGTTGCGGCAGTGGCATTTAAGGACAATACAAAGATTACTTCCGTTGAATGTCCGGCTGGAATGCTCTCGATTGATGACTCTGCTTTCGAGGGGTGTACCAGTCTGAAGAAAGTAATACTTCCGGATTCTCTGACATGGATCGGTCCGTATGCTTTTTCGGGCTGCACCAGTCTGGAAACAGTGGTTTTTGGAAATCGTGTTATGCAACTTCAGAACTCTGCATTTAGAAACTGCACAGCCTTGAGAGATGTGGATCTGTCATTAAAGAATCATTTTCTTGCAGATTCAGTTTTTGATGGTGCAGGTGCCGGAGGATATATTCACATAGGAAAGGGTTCAAAAATAGGAAGCTGCTGCTTTAACAGTTCAGGATTTGAGGAAGCGGTATTTGGAGAAGAATGTGTTTTTGAAGGTTATGGAACGTTTTCCGGTTCAAAAATTAAAAAGATCACATTGGGTGAGGGTATAACGGAATTACCATCCATGTTTGCTTCTTTCTGTGAGAATCTGGAGCAGGTAGATATGCCGGAAAGTCTGACGAAAATACCGGACGACTGTTTTGATGCCAGCCCAAAGATGGAAAAAGAGGAATAAAAAGAACAGTAAGTTGATCATTGAACTGATGGGATTCATCAAAAACAGCGACAGGGCTCTGCCGCTGTTTTTGTGATTCATTTCATGATCGTTAACTTATGAATATTTTATGATTTTACCATTTTTTGAATTAAAAACAATTTTGTGTGTTTTATCAGATGAATAATCATCAGGACTGCATTCATACAGAATGGTTATCTTATTTCGGGAAACGGTTATTTTATAAGGCCAGTAATTACCGGTTTTGGATATGTTTGTTTTCCAGAGAATCTTGCCCTTTTTAGATACTTTGTAAACAGTTTGATCATAGTAGCCTGTTACATACAGGTTGCCATTTTTGTCAAATTTGCAAAGATGTCCTGCCGGACTGACTTTTTTTACCGTCCATAATTTTTTGCCGTCTTTTTTTCTAAGGACAACGATTTTGGAATTATCAAAAATATAAACCTTATCCTTGCGGATGATACATTTGGTTTTAGGAAGCTCTGTAGCCGTGTATTTCTTTGTAACATATTTCCAGACCGCTTGCTTATTTGCGTCCAGCCCCCTTACGATCATGCGTTCTTTGGAATTTGTATAAGAGGTTTTGAACTTAACAGTTGTAGCTTCTGGACCGGCAGCCTGAGCTGGAACAGATATGATCAGTATGGAGAACAAAAACAATAGTGACATTAAAAGGATTGGTTGGATTTTCTTTTTCATATACACATGCTCCTTTCTGATAAATGAGTGGTTTAGGATTGGGCATAATATTATAAGCTCATCCTTGTAATCGCTGCACATCTTTTGATATTATTATCATACCATATTGAGAATAAAAATGTAAGCAGTTCAGTTACGGAAGATTGCTTCCTGTCTTGAGTTTTCATAGGATTTTTGGTATTTTATTCTACAGAATGAGTAATGGAATACAGAAAGGAATTTGAAAATGAAATTAATGATCGTGCGGCATGGAGAGCCGGATTACTCCATAGATTCACTGACACCGAAGGGATGGCGAGAAGCAGAATTGCTTGCAAAGAGACTGAGCAAGCTGGATATAAAGGATTTTTATGTTTCACCACTGGGAAGGGCACAGGATACGGCGTCCTTTACATTAAAGAAAATGGGGCGGCAGGCAAAAGTGCTGCCCTGGCTGCATGAATTTGATGCACCTATGCGTAAACCGAATTATCCGGAAAAAGATACAGTGACCTGGGACTGGCTGCCTCAGGATTGGATGGCTGACGAACGCTTTTTCCATTATGACCAATGGCTTGAAAATGAATATATGCAGAAATATGGGGTAAAGGAGAAATATGATCAGGTCATCCAGAAATTTGATCAGTTTATGGAAGGATATGGTTATAAAAGAGAAGGTCATTTTTATCGGGTGGTAAAAGCAAATCACGACCTGGTAGTCCTTTTCTGTCATTTTGGATTGGAATGCGTCCTTTTAAGCCATTTGTTGGGAGTATCACCTATGATCCTATGGCATAACACCTGCGTGCTGCCTTCAGCTGTAACGCTTTTGATTTCTGAAGAGCGTAAAAAGGGAATCGGTGCTTTCCGTATGAACTATATGGGGGATATTTCCCACCTGTATGCCGGTAATGAAGAACCGTCTTTTGCTGTCCGTTTTTGTGAAACGTTTGAAGATGATACACGGCACTGACAAGTGGAATTATACTTTTTTTTACCAAGGCTTTATATGCTGGGTCTGCGTGCGAATCTTGCAGCTATGTGGGTTCCCATTGCTGTCCTAATACTATGGGGACTGTTTGCGAACCGTAAGTTTAAGAATGCGGGGGCTAATATTTTATCCGGGATGCTTGGCTTGATTCTTGGGTTTAGCCCAATGCTTCTTTATGGAGCGTACACCCATAGCTTAAAAGATATGTTTCAACAGTCTATTTTGTTTAATCTGGCATATGCCGATAGTGGAAAATTCCGGATTCTTTCACTATTTACATCTGTAAAGACATCCTGGGTGGTTTACCTGTCCATGATTTCTTTATGCTTGGTTATTTTTTCCGGATATATATTGAAATTCAAGGTATTATATACAGCCTGCTTATTAATTTCACTGTATTCGGTTGCCCTTTCCGGAAGAAATTACGGACATTATTATGAATATTTTGTTCCTTTTCTTCTGCCGGTCATATTTGCTGCTTCCAGGATATTTTCAAAAGTATTTTCCAAAAAGCTGCAATGTGCAGCAATCCCGCTAATATTGCTGTTGACGCTAATGGTCAGTTATCCATCTAAGCTGCATTCTTACTCCTACACGCAAATGCAGCGATATGCACAACCTGTGAATGAATTTTCCACACTGTATAAACAAAAGTACAGTAATAAAAAAGCCGTATTGGCTGTGAATAATAATGCAGTTATTTATAATAGTTTTGGTGTTATTCCCCAGGAAAAATATTTTTACATTCCATCCATCAGTTATAGTAAATTTCCGGAACCCATTGACAGTCAGGCAGAATCCATATTAAGCGGCAGAAACGAGATCGTAGTGATCAAGTATAGGGATTATAAGAAAAAAAAGATTTTTCAAACGTCCAAGTATGATACACAGATAAAAACCTACTTAAAAAAGAATTATACATTAGTTGATGAAAATAAATATATGGAAATGTATATTAAGAAAGAGTAAAACTATAATGCCTGAAACGTTTGAAACTCCCTTTTTCAATGTTGCAGTTGTAGAAAGGGAGGATATTAGCTATAATATAAAAAAGGAGTAAGCTGTTGAAGAGAGCAACTGGTCTTGACCAGGGGAGCGAGTGAAGCAATCGTTTTCACGGATGAATTAAAAGAGGATTTACTGCTGATGGATGAAGCAAAAGTAAGAAATGTATCAGTGCAGATGGACTTAGAATTATGGGAATCATAGGAATTCTTATGGCAATATATAAGGAACATGAATGTCTGATGAAGGAAGTGATTGTATGCCGGAAAATGTAAGCAGCATTATATATAATTTTTCACGGGAAGTGAAGCGTTTGCTGGGAGAAAAACTGACAAAGGTTATTGTATATGGTTCGTACGCCAGAGGCGATTATCGAGATAATTCTGACGTAGATATTATGATACTGGTAAAAATGACTGATGAAGAAATTCGGACTGTTAAAAACGATATTTATGATCTTGCTTTTGAGGTAGAGATGAACACAGGGATTGAAATATCTCCAGTTATCAAAAATGAAGAACAGTATGAATATTGGGTAGATACGTTACCTTTTTATCGAAACGTGAGGGATGAGGGGATAGTAGTTAGTGAGTGAAAAGAAAATAGATTTGTGTATATATCGCATGAGAAGCGCAATTGAGACGTTGGGGGTATCTGCATTATGTCTGGAAAGCCAGCATTATAAGGATTCAATAAACCGTAGCTATTATGCTGCCTTTTATGCGGTGAAGGCGGTGTTGGCTTTAGAAGAGATAGATTTTAAGAGACATAAAGATGCTGTTGCACATTTTAATAAGACATATGTTGCAACAGATATTTTTCCAAGAGAGATTGGAAAAAAACTGGGAAGATTAAAACAAGAACGTGAAACTAGTGATTATGACGATTTTTATATTGCGTCCTCTACAGATGCTGAAGAACAGTATGCAGCTGCAGAACTTATCATTGCTGAGGTAAAGAAGTATTTGGACAGGAAAAACATTCAATACTAAGGTTACTGGATATAATCTGGTGTTTGCAATGGGGGTGGCATGTTTATAATTGCTACCAGTTTTTTTATAAATTTTATAGATTTATTAGAAATAGGACAAAGTTTTCTCACATTTGTATTGTATGATATATACATCTTAAGAGAAAGAACTCTTAAGACAAACTCTTTCCTTTCCCTAGAAAAATGTAAAACAAAAACATAAACCACCACCTTATATACAAGAACAGTTATAGGGTGGTGGTTTTGTATATGCTGAATATATCAGTTTGTATGAAACTCAGGGTCTGCGGCAGCGGTTAAAGCAGGAGTAGATTTCCTGGATCCTGGGGATGGCATAGCCACAGGAGGTATACCCGTCAAAGAAGAATGCAAGTCCTTCTTTTTTCAGATGGGAAGCAAGGAAAGCAATAATCTCATCAATTGTCCGTTTACCATCTATCAAATGTTCTGCTGCATATTTTAGAAGCAGACCAAGAGAGGCGGTTTGCTCACTGTCGATCAGCTGTTCAATATAACGCAGGTCTATTTCCTGTTTACCAAGGGAAAATCCGTCACAGCCGTGATTTTTGACTTTCAGCCGTTCAGGCTGATTTCTGGTGTTTCCATAATAATCCTTGTGTGTTTTTGCAGTGGGGGCTTTCGTCATAATCCGATGATTCTTTGGCAGTACAAAGGCTGGTGTGTCCGAAGCAGGAAGAGGGAAATCCCGGCAAAGCTTTTTGACTTTGGCGGTGATATCCACCGGAATATAGTTGTCCATCTGGATAACTGTATCTGCAATGTGGAAAAAAGCACCGGAGCTTCCTGCAACAAGAATAGTGGAAATCCCAGCTTTGGTATAAAGGTCCACAGCACGTTCCAAAAACGGGGTGATTGGCTCCTTTTCTCTAAGGATCACTTTTTGCATAAAAGCATCCCGAACCATAAAATTGGTAGCAGAGGTATCTTCATCCAGAAGGAATAAACGGCTGCCGGACTGGATACCCTCAACAATGGCAGCAGCCTGGGAAGTGCTGCCACTGGCATCCTCAGTACAGAAATTGTGGGTGTCTTTTTTATTGGGAAGATCATTGATGAACATGGAAATATCCACATCTTTAATAAAACGTCCGTCTTCGGAACGGAGTTTTTGTGCGGAGATATCTGTGATCACATATTCACGGCCATCCCCTGGAATATGGTTATAGACTCCTAGCTCCAGCGCATTTAGAAGCGTGGATTTGCCATGGTATCCACCGCCCACGATCAGGGTAATGCCCAAGGGAATACCCATGCCTGTGATGGTTCCGTGATGAGGAAGCTCCATGGTAATGCGAAGACTTTCCGGAGAAGCAAAAGGCACACAATTCTTCATTGGTTTTGATGAAATTCCACTTTCTCGGGGAAGAATGGCATTGTCAGCAACAAAAGCACATAAGTGGCGGACTGGAAGTTGCTGGCGGATATATTCCTGATCCTGGGTTGTATGGATATGTTTTTCCAGCTCTTTGCTGTTAAGGTTTCTGTAAAAAAAGGATTTCTGAACGCATACCGGCAGGAATTCAAAGAGTATTTTTTCCAGCTCTGCTGAATTAATTGTACGGCCGTTTGCCGGAAAGCCAATGAAGAAACGAACCACAATCTCCTGATCTGTAATCTGACAGGCAGTGCGGGAAAGTACCTCCTGTCCACAGTGCGTAACAAGAATCAGGCCGCTTTTCCCGGAGCCTTTTGCACGGAAGGTATATTGGCTGACCTGGCGCTCAAACTGTCTGGTAAGGAAGTCTGCAAGAGTAATTTTGGTAAGGGTATCCTGATAATATTCTGCCGGAATCCGGCTGTCTGTGTGACGGATCCGGATGCTTACGTGAGAGGGAGAGGCGAATGGATCGCCTTGTACATGGTCGATGGACAGGATATAGTTTTTAAATTGATAAGTTCCTTTTGTTGATTTATAAGCAGGATAGCTTTTTCTGTTAATGGAACGAAGAAGTTCCTGGAGCTGAGCCGCTGATTGCATAACATTTCCTCCTTTTGATCCTGGGTTCTTATGATTACTGTATCACAACTGTATTAAATAAAAAAGGATTTGTTCAGAGATAGGTGTTTTATCATACTGACATAATTCAGTGGAAAAAAAACGGATATTGGTTTATAATAAATAAAGATTTGTACGGTAAAAAAAGAAAGGCGGAACAGAAACATGGAACGTAGAAATGCATGGCTTGCTTATACAGAAGCAGAAGAAAAAGAACTGGAGGAAACAGCAGCGAAATATCGTTATTTCCTGGATCAAGGCAAGACCGAGAGAGAATGTGTTACACAGATCATCCGTGAAGCTGAGGCAGCAGGATATGAGTCTCTTGAGAAAAAACTGGCAGAGGGAGGATCTGTAAAAGCAGGGGACAAAGTATACACAGTTGGCATGAAAAAGATCATTGCCCTTTATCATATCGGCCAGGAGCCTTTGGAAAAAGGTATGAATATCCTTTGCGCACACATTGATTCTCCAAGGCTGGATATCAAACAGAATCCTTTATATGAGGACACAGACCTGGCTTATCTTGACACACATTATTATGGCGGAGTAAAGAAATACCAGTGGGTAGCCCTGCCTTTGGCAATGCATGGTGTAGTCGTAAGAAAAGACGGTACAGTTGTTGACGTAAAGATTGGTGAGGATGAGTCAGATCCTGTGCTTTATATTACAGATCTGCTGATCCACCTTTCCGCAAAGCAGCTTCAGAAGACAGCTGCAGAAGTGATCGAAGGGGAGAATCTTGATATCCTGATCGGCACCAAACCGTTGAAGGATCTGCCAGATGACAAGAAGAAAGAAGCTGTAAAAGAGAATGTGCTGAAGCTACTCAATGAAAAATATGGGATTGATGAGGAAGATTTTCTTTCAGCAGAACTGGAGATCGTTCCGGCAGGAAAAGCAAGAGAAGGTGGACTTGATCGAAGCATGATCATTGCCTACGGGCAGGATGACAGAGTTTGTGCATATACTTCACTGCTGGCACAGCTGGAGCTTGAGGATACACCAATGCGTACCCATTGCTGCCTGTTGGTAGACAAGGAAGAGATCGGAAGTGTGGGTGCTACAGGTATGCAGTCCAGATTCTTTGAAAACAGTGTGGCAGAGCTTATGGAAGCACTTGGACAGTACAGCGAGTTAAAGTTAAGACGGGCACTTTCCAGATCCAGCATGCTTTCATCTGATGTAAGTGCAGGATATGATCCGGCATATGCAGAGGCTTTTGAAAAAAAGAATTCCGCATATCTGGGAAGAGGAATCGTATTGAACAAATTTACAGGAGCAAGAGGAAAGTCCGGTTCTAATGATGCAAACGCAGAATATGTGGCAAGAGTGCGCAAGATTTTTGATGACCACAACGTTGCATTCCAGACAGCAGAGCTTGGAAAAGTAGATTTTGGTGGCGGCGGAACCATCGCTTATATTGCAGCTCTTTATGAGATGGAAGTAATTGACAGTGGAGTGGCTGTATTAAGCATGCATGCTCCATGGGAAGCTACAAGTAAGGCAGATGTATATGAGGCTAAGAAAGCATATAAAGCTTTTTTGCTTGATGCCTAAAGCTTGGTAGAGCTGGCTATGAGGAATTTATTTGTAACCGTCAGGAAGACTGCACCTGGTGAATTGATGCTGAAGATCATCGGAATGGCGGCAATATATTTGGTATGTAGGGCAGTTTCAGCCAATCGGAGTGGTGAATATGCTGATTCTTCCGGCTTTATATTTAGTGGAAGCCTTGAGAAATAAAAGTGCGGTAAAGCAGTGTTAAAAAGTGCTGTAAAGCAATGTAAAAAAATGCGATAAAAAAATATAAAAAAGGCTTGACAAAAATGTCCGTATACGCTAATATATTCAGTGTTGCGAAACAAGTTCGCAAAAGATGTGCGTTTAGCTCAGCTGGATAGAGCGTTTGGCTACGGACCAAAAGGCCGGGGGTTCGAATCCTCTAACGCACGCTGATAAAAGAAAGGGACAGAGCATGAAGCTCTGTCCTTTTTTTACGCGAGCAACGAGCCAAAGTCCGTGCTTGCACGAGACCTTGGCGACTGCCGCGATAACTTGAGAAACTCGCGGAGCGTGTTTCTCATAGTTTGAGCCATTGCTATCGGGGACAATTCATATTTTACACAATTCAATTTCGTGAAAAAACTTGACTTCAAACATACTTTTGGTATGCTATTTAGTAGAGAATATGATCACTATGTGGAAGATATGGGATGTTTGTGTGATCATATGTCTGGAATATTCTTTTCAGGAGGTTTGTATATTATGGAAAAATCAACTGTTTATTTTACAGATTTTCGTTGCAAGGTAGGTACCAGCCAGTTAGATAAGCTGAGAAAGCTTTGCATTGCAGCAGGAATTAAAGACATTGATATGGATGGGAAATTTGTGGCAATCAAAATGCATTTTGGAGAACTGGGCAATATGGCCTTTCTTCGTCCAAACTACGCAAAGGTAGTGGCGGATCTGTGTAAGGAGCAGGGAGGAATGCCATTCCTTACAGACTGCAATACGCTTTATCCGGGAAGCAGGAAAAATGCACTGGAACATCTGGACTGTGCTAATATTAATGGATTTAATCCCATTACTACCGGATGTCAGATCCTGATCGGAGATGGCTTAAGAGGTACGGATGAAATCGAAGTACCTGTGGTAAACGGAGAATATTGCAAGACCGCAAGAATCGGACGTGCTATTATGGATGCAGATATTTTTATCAGTCTTACCCATTTTAAAGGACATGAAGCTACCGGTTTTGGTGGAACCATGAAGAATATTGGAATGGGCTGTGGAAGCCGTGCAGGAAAGATGCAGCAGCATGCCAGCGGGAAGCCGGCCATCAACGCAGAAGCCTGTCGTGGCTGCAAACGCTGTTCAAAGGAGTGCGGAAGCGATGCCATTACATATGTTAATAAAAAGGCTGTGATCGATTATGATAAATGCAAAGGCTGTGGCCGCTGTATTGGAGCCTGCAGCTATGATGCAGTATACAATCCGAATAGCTGTGCAAATGAACTTCTGGATCGTAAAATGGCAGAGTATGCACAGGCGGTCTGTTATGGACGTCCTTGTTTTCACGTTTCGCTGGTACAGGATATCAGTCCAAACTGTGATTGCCATGGGGAGAATGACGCTCCAATCCTTCCAGATGTAGGAATGTTTGCAAGCTTTGACCCTGTAGCCCTGGATCAGGCATGTGCAGATGCATGTCTGAAAGAAACTCCTATCAGGAACAGTCAGCTGGGAGAGCATCTGGCAGAGCCGGGCTGGCATTGTCATCATGATCATTTCAAAGATTCCAATCCCAATATTGAGTGGAAGGCAACATTAGATCAGGCTGAGAAGGTGGGACTGGGTACCAGACAATATGAATTGAAAGTTGTGAAATAATGGGCGATTATATTACAACTTTTACCGGGAAACATTTCTATCCTACAGATCCGGATCCTTCGGCAATCTGTATGGAAGATATTGCCCATGCGCTGCCTATGATATGCCGGGGAAATGGTCATGTACATTCCTTTTGGTCAGTGGCAGAACACAGCATATGTTGTGCAAAGGAAGCACGTGCCAGAGGATTTTCAAATAAGATCATACTGGCATGCCTTTTACATGATGCAAGCGAATGCTATATGTCTGATGTACCACGGCCCTTTAAGAAAGAACTGGAAGCATATCAGGAGCAGGAAGATAAGCTTTTAAGCATGATTTTTAAGAAATTTCTTAATTCTGATCTGACAGAAACAGAGTGGGAAGCAGTGAAGACAATTGATAATGCTATGCTCTGGTATGATCTGGAAGAGCTACTGAATGAAAAACAACCCGGGGACCCGCCGGAAATCCATATTAAGCTGGATTATACTGTGCGGCCGTTTGAAGAGGTGGAAGAAGAATACAGACGATTGTTTTATCTCAGCCGAGAAGACTCCAGTTTTTATAAAGGGTGAGAGATAAGAATCCTGTTGCTATATAGGCCGTATCATAATAAGTTCCACATGTATTTGACCGGAAATTCCTGAAAGTGATAAGATCGTATGAATGATAATAAGTTTGTAATATGTGTTGAAAAAGGCGGTCAGCGTGACCAGGCAGAGTCGTTTGCCAGAAAGACTGGTAGCAGCATTGCCAGTCATCCTGGAAACGGTTTGACCGTGCTGTTTCATGCAAAAGGCGTTTCCCTTACAGGATATGGACTTGTATATCAGGGGGATTTTGAAAACATGCTTCACCGTGTGACCAACGGAAGGCTTCAGCATGAAATGCTGGTGCGCGCAGCAAAATCTGACAAAGAGGGGCGAAAAGCCATCGATGCAACAGCTGGTATGGGTGAGGATGCATTCCTTCTGGCGGCACAGGGATATGAAGTGACTTTGTATGAGCAGAATCCTGTGATTGCCATACTTCTAAAAGACGCACTTCGTCGTGCACGAAAGCATCCTGTATTGAAGGAGATTGCTGCCAGGATGAAGCTGGTAGAGGGCAACAGTGTGGAATGCATGAGAAAATTGCTGGATCCTGTAGATGTGATCTATCTGGATCCTATGTTCCCAGCCAGGCAGAAATCAAGCCTGATCAATAAAAAGCTTCAACTGATCCAGAAACTGGAACCTCCATGCTCAGCAGAAACGGATCTTTTTGATGCAGCGATTCAGGCAGACCCGGAGAAGATCATTGTAAAAAGACCGCTGAAAAGTGAATTTCTTGCAGGCCGGAAACCTTCGTATACATTGAATGGAAAAGCAATTCGGTATGATTGTTATACCCAATGAGAAAGACCAACTTACATTTATATAGTCTCCAGTACTCAGTTTACAAAAAGAGAGATAAATTCACATTTGATATAGTCTCCGGTATTTTAGAGTTCAAAAAAGGCTGTGAGCTGCCTGAGAGGTGGCAGTTCACAGCCTTTTTGCGGGTCTGACTACTCAATTTCGTCGATATCCAGGGAGTACCCGAGAACTTCTCCAACATCGGTGCATTGTCCTTTCAGGGTAACAGTATCGCCTTTTTTCATATTGGAAATAGCATTGCGCTGTGTATCATCTGAAATATAACATTGCACACCGTAAATGGAAAAGTCAGAATTTACAGGGTCAAGATTAATATACTTACCGGAAGAATCAATATTGGACAGTTTCCCTGTGATTTCCAGATAAGTGTCCTTGTAATGATCCGATGCATTCAGTGCGTTGTCTTCCAGTTCAGCTACCATATCATCTACGGATACAGATAAGTAAGTGATAGGCGTCACTGTTGTTTTTTCACCAGAGGAGCCTGCTGATCTTGAACCTTTGGAAGACTCCTTTTTACCTCCGGAAGCAGCACCTGCAATCATAAGGATCACAAGCAGCAGAAAGATCCATTTCAGCTTTCCACCCTTCACCTTTTTACGACACTGTGGACAGATTCTGGCATCTGCAGGAATTTCTGATTTACAATATTTGCATTTCTTGGTTTTTTCATTGTTCATATGTATTTCCCCCTCGTTTTGCATAAAAGTATAGCATATTATTAGGGTTATGATTCTCCCTCTAGGGGTGGAAAATTACGAAAAAACTGTACTGTGAAAGTGCTGAACATTTATGAAAAAGTATGAAAAATTATAAGTATGTTCTATACAGATTCACTTTGCATGCCACTGGATTTAAGTGGTTCAAACTGGTAGCGGCAAAGCTGTTCATTAACCTGAATGATACTGCCGGGACGGTCATTAAAACAGATCATCAGCAGTGCATCCCGTGGAATTTTGGCGTAAAGCTGCGGCATTTCATATTTTTTCAAAGCCTGTTGTGTCTGAGCAAGCGTAAGCTTTCCGGCATAGCAGATCCTCAGGATCACATCTCTTTGCCGGGTCTTTTTTTCACCGGATAACAGTTTATACCCGTATCCTTCAGGAATTTGTGCCTGGAGAAATGTCTGCTGCTGAGTGATATGATTATTTTTCAGACATTCTTTCAGATAAACACCAAAAGGATTGAGGGAAGGAAGCAGACTGTCCTCATAGGTACGGCAGTACTGGTCATATGTTCCGGTATGGGTGTTTTCTAAAATCTCCTCTAGTTCTCTGGTATTTTTTGTGCACATAGAAACCTCCTTGTGATAAAATCATAGTACGTTGTAAGAAGAAAAGGAATGATAAGCTTATGAATCTGGAAAATCAGCTAGCTCTTTCTTATTATCAGGAAATTGCAGTTTTGAATGAAGAGCATCATATTTCAGTCGTTCAGCATCGTGAAACGAAGAAGATATATGTAAAAAAGCTTCTGACCGTTTACAACGGTGAAGTTTACCGACGCTTGCAGCAGCTTAATTTGGAAGGGGTTCCAAGAATCAGGGAGTTTTTGGAAGGGGAAGGACAGGCGGTCCTTATTGAGGAATATATTTCAGGAGATACCCTTCAGGAAAAAATAGATGCCTGCAGATTAACGGAAAAGGATATCCGCCGATATACAGGAGAACTGTGCAGGATCCTGAACAGTCTGCATCAGCAGGAGCCTCCGATGATCCATAGAGATATAAAGCCTTCTAACATCATTATAACACCAGAAGACCCAGAAGACCGGGTAGTGCTGATTGATTTTAATGCTGCGAAAAGTTATACTCCGGGAAAAGCAGAGGACACCATGCTGATTGGGACAAAAGGCTTTGCGGCTCCGGAGCAGTATGGTTTTGGAAGCTCATCCCCGCTTACGGATATTTACGGGATGGGGGTGTTGATCAGGGAACTGACAGGACGGATCCGTGTATATGAAAAGGTTCCGGAGATTTACGAAAAGGTGATCCAGCGGTGTACTCAGATGAACCCAGAGGATCGTTATCAATCCGTACAGGAACTGGCTAGTACTTTGGGAAATACTAAGGATTTCACTTACAGCGGTGGCAAAAGCCAGGAACAGAAGGAAACTCAGTGGAGAAAATACTGCCCGCCGGGATTCCGCACACCTGTATTGTGGAAGAATTTTCTGGCATTTGCAGGCTATTTTGTGCTGCTTAGTGTATCTATGGGGATTACTGTGGAAAAGACTTATGGGGCGGCACTTTGGATCAATCGGATTTGCTTTCTGCTTTGTGCTCTTGTATTGGTTTTTGTAGGCGGAAATTACCTTGGAATCCAGAGGCTGATGCCCCTATGCGGCAGTAAAAAGCGAAGCGTTCATTATCTTGGGATGTTTCTCCTGGATACGTGTCTGATCTTTTTATTGTTACTACTGTTGGAGATGGTCCTCAGGTATTTTTGAGTAATTATTTTGTGTTTTACAAGCAATTCGGAAAGTGCTATGATATCTTCAGAAAAGAATAAAGGAGGAATTTTGAGGATGACTCTTGAAGGTTTAAGAAAAGACATGGTTGCAGCCATGAAAGCAAAAGATAAAACAACAAAGGATGCGGTATCATCTCTGGTTTCCGCTGTTAAAAAAGCTGCTATTGATGCAGGATGCAGAGAGGATGTTCCGGAGAGTATGGTAGACCAGGTGATTCTTAAGGAATTAAAAACAGTAAAAGAACAGCTGGATACCTGTCCGGAAAGCAGAGAAGACCTGCATGCAGAGTATCAGGCAAGATATGATGTGATCGCCAAATACGCACCACAGCAGATGGGAGCAGAGGAGATCCGTGCATATCTGGAAGAGAAATTCGCTGATCTTCTTGCAACAAAGAATAAAGGCCAGATCATGAAAACTGTAATGGGTGATCTGAAAGGAAAAGCAGACGGCAAGCTGATCAATCAGGTGGTGGCTGATATCTGCAAATAAAACCAGACAAAACAACGAGGCCACGATTTGCGGCCTCGTTATTTTTTTACCAATAAGAGCGGATCACAGCTCTTTTTTTAATTGCCGGAAATCCCCAAGAGCTTTCCAGCCAATTTTCACAATCTTTTTAATGTTGATGGAATTAGTACCGCCTTGTCTTGGTTTAAAGGAAATTTCAATAAATTTCACATGTTTTTTGTAGTATACAAAATAAGTGGTAAGCATGATATTGGGAAGATTGAAATCAGCAGGCATCTTTTTGATGAATTCTGCGGTCTGGTTTGCTTTCATAAGACGAAAAGGAGCATTGGCATCAGAAACACGGATACCAAAGATCATCCGAAGAAGTAAACAAACAATATTTTCCACAAATTTCCTGGATTTGCCGTCGCCTCGTACACTGCGCTGGCCGATCACTGCATCATAGCTGTTACGAGCTGCCCAAAACTGGTGGAATTCCTCCGGGTTGGTCTGGCCGTCAGAATCTGTCTGGAAGATAAAATCAGCCCCATTTTTGATGGCATAATCGTATCCGTAAAGCAAAGTAGGACCATGTCCGCCGTTAGGCTTGGTAAGAGGGGTGAGAAGCGGGCGTGTCTTGGCGCAATCACATAGGATCTGGTAGGTATTGTCTTTACTGCCGTCATTGATGATCACCAGTCTGGACTGTCCATCGCCGTTATATTTTTCTACAATTGGATACCATTCATCAATGGTACGCCGAATGTTGGTTTCTTCATTATAAGCCGGGATTACTATAAATAATTTATCCATAAAATTCTCCGTGTAATGTGTAGCGAAGCTGCCACCTGTTTTGATGCTTATAGGATACTATTTTCATGGCCGTTTGTAAATACTGGTGAACTATGTAGCCTGCAGATGATATGTTACACTCTGCACAGAGCAGATTATGAATAAGAGACGGGGACTCTTTTTTGTACTTCATCTGTGAGCCATCCGATCAGCAGGCCTGTGATCACACCAGACACCAGAAGTGCAGGTGCATAATACAAAAGGCTGGTATTTTCCACAATGACCATGGCTACAAGCAGCTGTCCCACATTGTGGGTGACGCCTCCTGCTACGCTGATGACTGGAATGGAAAAATCTGAGAATTTTTTCATAAGTGTCATGACGATAAGACTGAGGGCTGCACCGGCTAGGCTATAAAGAATGCTGAACATATTGCCAAAAAGAAAGCCGATCACCAGGATCCGCACTGCAGATACCAAGGCTGCTTCTTTTAATGAGTATCTTTCCAGAATAAAAAGAACACTTAAATTGGCCAGACCAAGCTTAATGCCCGGGATCCCGGCGAAAACCGGGATCAGTGTTTCTACGTAGCCAAAGATAATGGCTACAGCTGTAAAAAGCCCCAGATAGGCTGTTTTTTGTTTCATAGATTGCTTCCTTTCATACAAAGAGAATCATAACATGGTCAAAAAGAAAATGCAATGAAAAGTTAGAATGCTAAAATATAAATTAGACATATATAACAAAAGTTATGGACATATAAAATGAAAGATGATACAATTCACAAGTTGGAAACATAACAGGTAAATAGCAAAAGGAGCAAACAGATTTATGAAAAATCAAAATTTCTATATGCGGGTTCTTTGCCTGGTGGTGATCATTGGTGCAGTCCTTTTTTATAATTCAAGAACCCAGGAAAAGGAATATCAGACGCAGAATGAGGAGCTGATCAAGCGGATAGATGCACTGGAAAAGCAGCAGCAGGAAATCCTTACAGCACTTCAGGAAAACTTTGATGCACAGGAGAAGGCAAAGGCAGAAAGCGAAAAGCAGAAAACAGAAACGACAAAAAGCGAAGAAAATGCAGACAGCACAGACACAGCAGATCAGGTATATAAGGATGGAACCTATACAGGAGATGGTCAGGGATTTGGCGGCAATATCCAGGTACAGATTACCATTGCGGATGATACCTTAACCGATATTCAGGTAGTCAGTGCAGAGAAAGAAGACAGTGCGTATCTTTCGCAGGGAAAAGCAGTGATTGACCGCATCCTGGAAGCTCAGAGCACAGATGTAGATACTGTATCCGGTGCTACTTTCAGCTCTACCGGTATTTTGATGGCAGTAGAGGATGCCCTGGGAAAGGCGGAAAATCAATGAAAAAGCGAATAAGAAAAATTCGGCTGATCAGGACTGGGATACAGCTTTTGTTCTTTATCCTGGCGCCTTCTCTTTTTTCTACTGCATTTGCAGGAGTCAGATCCATCTTCGATTCCGTTTCGCAGGGAACACCGGTAGAATGGAATTCTTTTCTTGATATCACAGGGATCCTGGTGCTTGTAACGATTTTATTCGGGCGTCATTTCTGTGGTTATGCCTGTGCTTTTGGAAGTCTTGGGGATGCTTTATATGAGACCTTTTCCTGGTTCTGGATCAAAGTCCTGCACAGGAAAAAGAAACCGGCTTATCCGGAAAAAGCGGTTTATTTTATGCAGAAGATCAAATATGTGATCCTGGCAACTATTTTGCTGGCCTGTGCCACCGGAACATACGGAAAGTTTCAGGGTACCAGTCCCTGGGATGCATTTTCCATGCTTCGTGCAGGAAGACTGCCGGGAGCGTCTTATAAGGTCGGAGTCCTCCTTCTTGTTCTGATCATGATAGGAATGTGTACCCAGGAACGGTTCTTCTGCCAGTTCTTTTGTCCTATGGGAGCTGTTTTTGCTATTCTTCCCATTGTGCCCGGAGCACTTCTGAAAAGAGATAGGGAGAACTGTCCCCAGAAATGTGGAGCCTGTAAAAAAAGATGTCCTGCTCATCTGGATATTGACGGTGATACGTCCAGATCAGGGGAATGCATCTGCTGTCATGCCTGCCAGGCTATTTGTCCCAAGCAGAACATTCATACAGGCGATGCATAAGGGATGTTAATATTTGTAAAATACTATGATGGCATGGAACTAAAGCATGAGTCGAGGGTAATTCTATGTCTGATGGTTAGAACAAACTTACGGATGTTCTAAATGATAAAAAAAGTTAGATAAGACTGATAGAAAAGAATTGACATTTTTTTCTATACAATATTATACTAACTAAGCACGGTTAGATGATACTAATAGATAGATCAGAAACAAATGAGAAAGAAATAAATGAGAAAGAAATAAATGAGAAAGAGACAAATAAAAAAAGAAATAAATAAAAAAGAAATAAACCGAAAAGCAAATCCATATGGAAAATTCTTGCTTGCGGCAGTATGTGCAGCCGGGACGATCGCCCTCTGCCAGGCTGCATGTGCCGCAGAGCCTGAATTATATACAGCAACAGATCTGGCCATGGATACGGTAGTTACAGAAAGTATTTACACCACCGGGGAAGATGTGACCGGAGAGATTGGCACCCTGCTTCGGAAGATAGAAAGCGATTGGCTTTCCTGGACTCAGGAAGATTCTATGATCGCCAGGATCAACGCAAGTGAAGGGCAGACCATGGAAGTACCGGTTCAGCTGGCTTCTTATCTGGAAAAAGTAATGCAGTTAAGTGAAAACAGTAACGGTGCATTGGATCCTACTCTTGGAAAGGTGATCCGTTTGTGGGATATTGGCGGCGAAAATCCTCACATTCCGGATGAAAATGAACTGAAAAAGCTTCTGGCACTAACCGGTTATGAGAAAGTTCATATGGAAGGAAATAAGATCACTTTAGATGAAGGCTGTACTCTGGATCTTGGGGCAGTGGGAAAAGGAATCGGCTGTGCAGAGATTACAGATTATCTGCAGAAGCAGCAAAAGATCACGGCCGGACTTGTGAATCTTGGAGGAAGCAGCGTGCTGACTTACGGTACAAAGCCAGATGGGAGTAAATGGCAGATCGCTATCACGGACCCGAGGGATACAGAAGGGGATTATCTGGGAGCAGTTGCCCTTGACGGTGGAGAATTTCTTTCCACATCCGGCGATTATGAAAAGTACTTTATGGAAGACGGGGTCAGATATCATCACATTCTGGATCCTGAAACAGGATATCCTGCAAATAACGGTGTGTGTTCTGTAACCGTTGTGTGTGATGATGCAGTGGCAGCAGACGGCCTTTCCACAGCCTGTTTTATACTGGGCATGGAAAAGTCACAGTCACTTCTGGAAAAATACAATGCAGAAGCACTTTTTGTAGATGAAGACCATCATGTGACTATGACCGATGGGATGAAAGAACGGTTTCGTCTTTTAAAGGACAGCTACACAGTAAAAGAATTACAGACCGATTTAAGAAATGATAGATGATTCCCAAAACATTTTTGGACGGGATATCTATAGATGAAAAATTATAAACTCAGAGAGGAGAGAGGTTATGCATAAGTGGAATGTATTGAAAAAAACAGCACCGGTTTTCTTAAGTCTGGCAGTGGCAGCAACCAGCATGCCAACCACAATCCTGGCAGCAGATGCATTTGGTGATGGTACCGTTGTAGAAACAGAGGATGTTTCCGCAGAAGAAGTGTCAGAGGATGATTTGGCAGAAGAAGCATCAACGGATGCCAGCGTAGAAGAGGTGCCGGAGGACACTGCAGATGTGCCTGAAGAGGTAACAGAGGATGCAACTTCTGAGGAGGACTCTTTATTTACATCTGAAGAAGAGACTGCAGAAACCGATACTTTAGAGGCAGAGGATGTTGCTGATGGAGGTGAGGTTCAGGTTGCCGGTTATACCTATCCATGGACAAAGGTTGCAGATGGCTCCGCTGCTCCCACAGGATACAATAAGATTGGTGATTCAAACGTTTACTATAAAGTAGATGAAAGCAACACTTCTTTATTTTCATGGCGTTATTATTATGGTAAGACAACTTTAAGCTATACAGATTTTTATAAAACAGGGTCATTTGACTCCACGGTTTATGATTCAGTAACTTCGGCAACAACGAAAAAGAATCAGCTTTTCGCAAATGCAGATGCAACCACACCTGATGAAAATGGATATAAGATCAATGGTGTAAAAAATGTAAGTGTTAAGGTTTGGGATAAGGACTATGTAGAGGCAAAGATTCTTGAAGCAGCAGGGGAACTTCCCGCTGACGGTGTATATGCAAAAGCGGCAGGGATTGTATTGAATGAAAGCCCTTCAGATGAAGTGGCTCAATATAAAGCATTAAGCTCTAGCGGCACATACGGAAATTGGCATATAGCAGATGCAGCGCAGACAAAGGTAACGGATGCAACAGCAACACTAAAAACCTCTTCACGCAGGGGAGATTATGTGATCAAGGTCAATGAGACAAGCACAAAATATCTCCGCAATTCCAAAGAGGGAGATTTTGCGGTAGCTGCCAATGTACAGGGTGTGATCCTGAAAACAAAGAGTGGTAAGACAGTAGGCCTTCGCCATTTGCAGGAAATCTGGGTAAAGCCATATGAACTGGCATTTTCCAAAGATGCAGGTCTTCAGGGAGAAACGATTACAGAGATTACCTATATTATTCCGGAAGGTAGATACGTATACTCTTTTGCCGATGGCATCTATGTAAAGAAACAGGCTACAGATGCTATGAAAGAAGCTGTTACAGCAACTTTTGAAAATAAGAACACTGTAAAAGTAACAGGTCTTGATAAATTCAAAAATCCAATGGTTTCTGTTTATTATGTAACAGGCTCCGGAAAAAATTCCAAGACTACCTACATGGCAGAGGAAACAGCAGTTACAGTCGGTGAGGACGGATCCGCGGCAGTAACATTTGCAGATGAGAAGGTGGCACAGGCTGGCAAAGAGTACACCGTAAAGGTAACCAGTGATGATTATGCTGATCTTACCACTACAGCCGTAAGGTCTGAATCAGATGAATGGAGCTATATGTATGTAGGCCTTACCTGGTCTGAGTATTGGGCAAACGAAGGTGTATACATGGCAGGAAGCACAGAGGCAAATGCTGAGACTGACGATAGGGATGAACATGACAAAGGTGCATTTGATACAGTTACAAGAGCTACTGTGAATCATGGACTTCACAGAGGAAGCTTCCAGTGTACTACAGTTATTTATACAACAGACGGAAAAACATTCCCGGTTCAAAGCTGGAGTGCAGACGGCGGCACCATGAACCTTACAGACGGAAGCTCTGTCGGTTATAAAAGAGGCGTTATCACAGATGCTGAGGGTTCACATATCCTGAAAGAGTATGATGTATATGGTCTGAAATATGTGCCTGTAAAAGTCAATAATGAGGATCTGGAAGCTTTTAAAGCGGCTTACGGAAGCAAGATCGTAGAGAATGGCGCAGCCATGAGCGGCGGCTACGGAGAAATGAAGCTGAGTGCTTACACTGCAACTGCAACTGTTACTGAGAATACAAATGGTTTAAAGACAGCTGTATTACAGGAGAACGGAAGCTTTGCATTCAGTGCAAGAAACAATGCAGGTACAGAGTCCGGGCTTCAGGATCAGGCGTTAAAGACAGCGGATGGACTGGTCGTAACTGTAAAACCGGCAGATGGAAGCTACGGAGAATTTTTAAGAGTTGACCTTACCGGCAATTATGGTGATCTGGGTGCACATATGCAGGCAGTACGCTGGGATTACTATGGCACAGGTGAAACGGTTCTCGTATCTTATGGAACAAAATTCGCAGCAGATAACTGGATGCACAAAATAAACGGAATCCAGCTTGGACTGACAAATTCTCTTCGCTGCCAGCTTCCGGAAGGAACAGACGGAACCGGAAAATGGGTGATTACCGTTTATGCACTTGGATATGCAGATACACAGGTTACTGTTAATGCAGCAGAGGAAAATATAGTTAAGGCTATGGCCAATGCTACAGAAGAGGAAATTGCATCCGCAACATCTGCAGTAAATGCAGCAGAAGCACTGAAAGAAAGTGACTATACCGCAGAGTCCTGGGCTGCTATGCAGACAGAATTAGGCGAACTGAAAGATGCACTTAAAAAAGCAAAACCAAAGGCACCAGTATTAAATGAAGGGATCCAGCACTTGAATGCAGCAATCGCAGCACTTGTAAAGGCACCTGTACCTACTGCAGTGCCGGTGCAGCCAACTGCCACACCAACGCCTTCTGCAGAACCAACCGTAACGCCAACACCTTCCGTAGAGCCAACAAAGGCACCGGCACCGGAGGTGAAACCTTCTCTTACTGTTAAGAAAGCTGTGCTTAACCTGAAAGCGAAAAAGTCTGCAACTATCGTACCGGTACTTACAGGCATCAGCGGAAAAGTAACTTATAAATCAAGCAACAAAAAGGTTGCTGCTGTTAATTCCAAGGGTAAAGTTACAGCGAAGAAAACAGGTAAAGCAGTGATCACTGTTAAGTGCGGTAACTATAAGACAAAAGTAACTGTTTATGTAAATGAGAAGCTGAAGCTGAAGAAGTCTTCAGCAGTGATCAAGGTAAAAGGAAAAACTTCTATCAAAGCAACTACAAATATTACCGGTAGGATTACATACACTTCCAGCAATAAGAAGATCGCAACCGTTACATCCAAGGGTGTTGTAAAAGGCATCAAAAAAGGAAAAGCAACCATTACAGTAAAATGCAATGGTGTATCTAAGAAATTTAAGGTGACAGTAAAATAATATGAGTAATAAATACAGTCATTGGGGAAAGCTTGCACCAGCGGCAGTTGTACTGGCAGCCATGCTTGCATCCGGAAAGGGCGGTGAAGCCCTTTCCGGGCAGGAAATTGCACAGACACAGATCGTGAAGGCTTCTGGCTGCAGCGTCTGTGTGGGCATCTGCCGGTCTGCCAGTGCAGGCACAGGTTCAGGAAGGAACTGTTCAGAATGAGGCGGATGCAGCACCGGTCTTAGTTCAGAAAAAACAGGGCCTGGTTCGGGAAGGCAGGAATTATTGCTATTATGTAAAAGGCCAGAAGGTACGCCGGGTATGGAAGAAGATCCATGGTCGGAAATATTACTTTGGAAATAATGGCAATGCAGCAACCGGATCTGTACAGATTAAGGGTACCTACTATATTTTCAACGAAAAGGGCCAGCTTTTGGCACCAAGGCGTAATGCCATTAAGAAGGTAAAGAATGCATACTATTATGTGAAGCCATCAGGAACCCCTGTGACCGGCTGGCATGTGGTAAAGGGAAAGCTGTATTATTCCTACAGGAATGGTAAATGTGCAGCCGGCAGGACCGTTGGGGAGATCCGGTTCACCAGGAACGGATATGCCAGGGATGATATTAATACCAGGCTGAAGATCAAATGTATGGAAGTAATTAATAAAGTGACTACGCCTTCTGCTTCAACCAATACAAAGCTAAGGCAGTGCTGGTATTACCTGAATACGATCCGTTTCCAGTCAAATAAATTTCCTATTACCAGTCAGAAGAACTGGCCAAAATACTGTGCCTACGACCTTCTGGATACCATGTGCGGCAACTGCTACGGGTTCGCTAATGCATTTGCAGCACTTGCAAAGGAACTGGGATACAAGCCTTATGTGATTGAGCTGCCTATGACTCATTGTTGGGTTCTGATCAATGGCGGATACTGGGATAACATGGGAAATAAAATGGGTGTACCTAATTCCCCTAACCGATATAATTCCGATCAGATTTATAAATTCTAAAGAAAAATGGCACTAATTGAGAAAAATAACTCAATTGGTGCCATTTCCTTTTGGGGAGAAAAGCAGTAGAATAATTGGAGTTAGATAATACTAACAAAAAAGGAGGAAGGAGATTCCCAAAGGGAAGAAAAAGAAGTTATGTTTTTGGAAATACATAATCTGAAAAAAAGCTATGGAGATGGAGAGAGCAGGACAGAGGTTCTTCGCGGAATTGATTTTTCTGTTGCAAAAGGGGAAATCTGTGTGTTGCTTGGGCCATCCGGATCAGGAAAGTCAACACTGTTGAATATCATCGGTGGAATCGATGATGCAGATGAGGGGTATATTTCTATTGAAGGCGAAAAGACTGCAGATATGAATGAAAAGACCCTTACAAAATACAGAAGAAAGCATCTGGGTTATGTGTTTCAGATGTACAATCTGATCCCGAACCTGAATGTAAAGGAAAATGTGGAGGTAGGGGCCTACTTAAGTGATAAGGCACTGGATATCGATGATCTTCTGAAAACACTGGGGCTTTATGAACATAGACACAAGCTGCCCAATCAGCTTTCCGGTGGACAGCAGCAAAGGACTGCTATTGGAAGAGCTATTGTAAAAAATCCGGATATCCTGCTTTGTGACGAGCCCACCGGTGCCCTGGATTATAATACGTCCAAGGAGATCCTGAAGCTGATCCAGGAGGTGAACCAGAAATATGGCAATACGGTGATCATGGTAACACATAATGATGCCATTAAGAATATGGCAGACCGCGTGATCAAGCTCAGGGACGGCCAGATCCGGAAAAACTATGTGAATGAAACCAAGATCTCTGCGGAAGATCTTGACTGGTAAGGCGGTGAAACGATGAAAAATCCATTATTGAAACGTCTTCCAAAAGAATTAAAGGCAGATCTGGGGAAATACCTGGTGATCTTTCTTTTTATGACACTGACCATTGGATTTGTGTCAGGATTTCTGGTAGCCGGCTCCAGTATGTCAGCTGCCTACGATGAAAGCTTTGAAAAATATAATATAGAAGATGGAAATTTTACACTGTCTTCAAAGGCTTCCCAGGCACAACTGGAAAGGTTGGAAAAGGAAGGCGTCAGGATTGAAGAAAGCTTCTTTGTAGAAGAAGATGCGGATGCAGATTCTGATGGGAAGGCAGATGGAACGATGCGGATCTACAAGAACCGGACAGGCATGAATCTGATCTGTGTGATGAAGGGAGAGCTTCCGGAGGCAGAGAATGAGATCGCCATTGATCGTATGTATGCAGATAATAACCATCTGTCTGTAGGGGATTCCATAAAGATCGCCGATAAGGATATAAAGATCACGGGACTGGTGGCTTTGTCCGATTACAGCTGCCTTTTTTCTGATAACAGCGATATGATGTTTGATGCTGTAAAGTTCGGGGTTGCTATTATGACAGATTCCGGCTTTGACAGCCTGGGAACCACTCATCTTTCTTATCGGTATTCCTGGCAGTATGATAAGGCACCGAAGAACGAAACAGAAGAAAAAAATATGTCTGAGGATTTTATGAAGGCCCTTGCCAGAAATGTTTCTCTTACAGATTATATCCCGCAGTATTCTAATCAGGCGATCCATTTTGCAGGGGATGACATTGGCGGTGACCAGACTATGATGGAGGTTCTGCTGTATATCCTGATCGTGATCATGGCCTTTGTATTTGCTGTCACTACTAATAATACGATCACGAAAGAGGCTTCTGTGATCGGTACTTTAAGAGCATCCGGATATACCAGAGGAGAGCTGCTGAAACATTATATTGCACTGCCTATTCTTGTAACGCTGGCAGCTGCAGTGATCGGGAATATATTAGGATATACTTATTTAAAAGATATCTGTGCAGATATGTATTACGGAAGCTACAGCCTTCCTACTTATGTGACACGGTGGAATGGAAAGGCCTTTGTGCTTACCACAGTAGTGCCTATTGTGCTGATGCTGGTGATCAATATTATGCTGATCTACCGAAAACTGACTCTCTCACCGCTTAAATTTCTTCGCAGGGATTTAAGCAGATCCAAAAAGAAAAAGGCAGTACGCCTGCCGGCATTCAGTTTTATGAACCGGTTTCGTATCCGTATTATCTTACAGAATAAATCAGGCTATATTACCCTGTTTATCGGAATTCTGTTTGCCAATATCCTGCTTTTGTTCGGCATGATGATGACTCCGCTTCTGTCAAATTATCAGAAGAAGATCGTGAATAACATGATTGCAAAGTATCAGTATATGTTAAACGTACCAGAGGATGAAGAAGAGAAAGAAGAGGAAACAGACTCGGAAGAAAATAAGCTTACATTGATGGGTGTTCTGCAGAAAATCCTGACTCCGTCCCTGGAAACAAAAACAGAAGGGGCAGAGAAATTCTGTGTTTATTCCCTGAAAAACATGCCGAAGAATCATGATGGAGAGAGCATTACCGTATACGGTATCCAGGACGACAGCCAGTATGTAGACCTTGATTTTAAGGATGAAGGGGTATATCTGTCTGACGGATTGGCTGAAAAATACAATATCCATATCGGGGATGAATTAACATTAAAAGAGCCTTATGCAGACGATACCTATATCTTTAAAGTGGCAGGAACCTATGATTATCCGGCTGCACTGGCAGTGTTCATGCCTATCCAGGAGTACAGGAATACCTTTGACAAGGCAGAGGATTATTTTAACGGATACTTCTCAAATGAAGAAATTAAAGATATTGATGAACAGTATATTGCCACAACCATTACAGAGGATGATCTGACTAAGGTATCCAGACAGCTGACTGTGTCCATGGGAAGTATGTTCTACCTGGTCAATATATTTGCTGTTATACTTTTTGCAATCCTGATCTATCTGTTGACAAAACTGATCATAGAGAAAAACAGTGCATCCATATCCATGGTAAAGATCCTGGGTTATGAGAATAAAGAGATCATAAGTCTGTATCTTACATCAACTACCTGGGTGGTTATATTTTCCATAATTCTCAGTCTGGCAGCTGCTTCCTGGATCATGACTGCCATTTATAAGGTGATCATGATGGATTTCAGTGGGTGGCTGACATTGTATCTGGATCCTGTGATCTATCCGAAAATGGTAGCAATGGGGCTTGGTGTTTATGGTTTTGTAGCTGCCATGCAATACAGGAAAATAAAGAAGATCCCTATGGAACAGGCATTAAAGAATGTGGAATAAATTAAACAGAAAAGAGAAAAGAATATGATACAGATTACTATTAAAATCGACGGTATGCAGTGTGGGATGTGTGAGTCCCATGTCAATGATTCTATCCGCAGGGCTTTTCCTGTGAAAAAGGTTACATCTTTTCATACAAAAGGAGAAACCGTGATCCTTACGGAAGAGGACATTCCGGAGGAAAAGCTGAAAGCTGTGATCAAGGAAACCGGTTATGAGTTTAAGGGGATGACCAAGATGCCTTATGAAAAGAAAGGGTTCTTTTCCAGATTGTGGAAAAAATAAAAATGAGAGTGAAAGAAATAAGCCTTTGTTTGGCTTGACAGGAACGGGGGAATAGTGTTACCTTTATCCCGTTGAATGAATTAACTACGGAAGCTGACGAGGTGTAAAAAAATGCAGGAAATGAAGCCAATCAAAGAAGGTAAAGTACGTGAGATCTACGACAATGGAGACAGCCTGATCATGGTTGCCACAGACCGTATCAGTTGTTTTGATGTAATCCTCAATAATGAAGTTACCAATAAGGGCAAGGTGCTTACTCAGATGTCCAAATTCTGGTTTGACCTTACCAAGGATATTCTTCCAAATCACATGATCTCTACAGATGTGAAGGATATGCCTGAATTTTTCAGACAGGAGAAATATGATGGTAAGAGCATGATGTGCAAGAAGCTGGAAATGCTTCCATTGGAGTGCATTGTCCGGGGTTATATTACAGGAAGCGGCTGGGCAAGCTATAAGGAGAACGGCAAGGTTTGCGGGATCAGCCTGCCGGAAGGACTGAAAGAGTCTGACAAGCTGCCAGAGCCTATTTATACACCGTCTACAAAAGCTGAGATCGGTGATCATGATGAGAATATTTCTTTTGAGCAGAGTATTGATCATCTGGAGAAATATTATCCTGGCAAAGGTAAGGAGTATGCAGAGAAACTCCGCGACCTGACCATTGCACTTTATAAGAAATGTGCAGAGTATGCACTGGAAAAAGGGATCATCATTGCAGATACCAAGTTTGAGTTCGGGCTTGATGAGAATGGCAATATTACCATTGGCGATGAAATGCTTACACCTGACAGTTCCCGTTTCTGGCCTGCAGATGTATATGAACCGGGACATGGACAGCCGTCCTTTGACAAGCAGTTTGCCCGTGACTGGCTGAAGGCAAATCCGGACAACAACTGGACTTTGCCCCAGGAGATCGTGGATAAGACTATTCAGAAATATCTGCAGAGCTATAAGATGCTTACTGGCAAAGAACTGGATTGATCTGCGGAACACCGGCATAAGTGGGGATAGCCGGTGGATCATTTACTGTCGTTTGATTAAATAAAAGAGAGGGATGAATGAAATGGATTATGCGAAAGAATCGTTGAAGATGCACTATGACCTGAAAGGAAAGCTGGAGATCAAATGCCGCGCAGCAGTAGACTCCAAGGATGCATTAAGTCTTGCCTATACACCAGGGGTAGCACAGCCTTGTCTGGAGATCCAGAAGGATATTAATAAAAGCTATGAGCTGACCAGACGCTGGAATACGGTTGCTGTTGTGACAGATGGTACCGCAGTTTTAGGGCTTGGAGATATCGGACCAGAGGCTGGTATGCCGGTTATGGAAGGTAAATGTGTTCTGTTTAAGGCTTTTGGCGATGTAGATGCCATTCCATTATGTGTACGCAGCAAGAATGTGGATGATATTGTTGAGACTGTACGCCTTCTGGCAGGCAGCTTTGGCGGTGTAAACCTTGAGGATATTTCTGCACCAAGATGCTTTGAGATCGAGAAGAAGCTGAAAGAGTGCTGTGATATTCCAATTTTTCATGATGACCAGCATGGAACTGCAGTGATCACTTTGGCTGGTGTGATCAATGCACTGAAAGTAGTTGGCAAAAAGATGGAAGATATTAAGATCGTTACATCAGGTGCCGGTGCAGCAGGTATTGCTATTATCAGGCTTTTGATCTCCATGGGTCTTAAGAATGTGATCATGACTGACCGTAAAGGTGCTATCTATGAGGGCAGAGAGGGTCTGAATCCAATCAAGGAAGAAATGGCTAAGATCACAAATAAAGCTCATGAAAAAGGTACTCTTGCAGAGGTGATCAAAGGCGCAGATGTATTTATCGGTGTATCTGCTCCGGGAACACTTACTCAGGATATGGTACGTACCATGGCAAAGGATCCGATCATTTTTGCATGTGCTAACCCTACACCAGAGATCTTCCCGGATGAAGCGAAGGCAGCAGGTGCAGCTGTGGTTTCCACAGGAAGATCCGACTATCCTAATCAGGTAAATAACGTACTTTGCTTCCCTGGTATTTTCCGTGGAGCACTGGATGTACGTGCATCTGATATCAATGATGAGATGAAGATCGCTGCAGCCTATGCTATTGCAGGACTGGTAAGTGATGAAGAATTGAATCCGGATTACATCCTTCCGGCTGCTTTTGATCCAAGGGTAAAAGATGCGGTTGCAAAGGCAACTGCAGAAGCTGCCATCAAGAGTGGTGTTGCAAGGATTAAATAAGCTTTTTAAAATAGTAAAATGATTTACTAAGGACTGTCGCATTCGTTTGCGGCAGCCTTTTTTGATTGAGATAAATGCTGCTAATCATTGTGAGAAAAAAATAAAAAAAGTAGTTGACTACTAAAAGATATTAGAATATACTAATTAACGTAAGTGAGAAACAATATTTAATAGATATAGCTATGACAATGTGAAGGGAGAGTGTAATGATGCCTTTGTCTATGGTTAATGAAGGGGAGCCGAACGTGATCCGGAAAGTCGGTGGAAAAGAAGAGATACGCAAATTCCTGGAAAACCTTGGCTTTGTTGTAGGAGGTACAGTGACCGTTGTTTCTGAGAATGACGGTAATCTGATCGTAAATGTAAAAGATTCACGTGTGGCGATTGGTAAGGACATGGCCAATAAGATTATGGTGTAAACAGCATCTTATATCCTTGGAGATTTTCAGCCTCCGACAGACATGAGAGTCTGTCGGGGATTGTGAATTAATAAAAAGTTACATATTTTCATGAAAAGGAGTTTGTTATGAAAACATTACGTCAAGTTGCCGTTGGCCAGACAGTTACTGTTAAAAGGCTCCACGGCGAAGGGCCTGTAAAAAGGCGTATTATGGACATGGGAATCACAAAGGGCGTAGGGATTTATGTGAGAAAAGTTGCACCCCTTGGAGATCCGGTGGAAGTAACAGTGAGAGATTATGAGCTGTCCTTAAGAAAAGCGGATGCTGAGATGATCGAAGTGGAATGATTTTTTTTACACGGCTGTTAGTGATTGCTAATTAACAACTGTATATTCTAACAAATGGAAGAAGCTTAAAACGAAATTAAATCAGGAAAGAAAGAGGAGGCATGAAAATGTCGATTAAGATTGCGCTTGCAGGCAACCCGAACTGCGGCAAAACAACATTGTTCAATGCGTTGACAGGATCTAACCAGTTTGTTGGTAACTGGCCTGGCGTAACCGTTGAGAAAAAAGAAGGTCGTTTAAAAGGACACAAAGATGTGATCATTATGGACCTTCCTGGTATTTATTCCCTTTCCCCATATACACTGGAGGAAGTAGTTGCCAGAAATTACCTGATCAATGAAAGACCGGATGCAATCATCAATATCGTTGATGGTACAAACCTGGAAAGAAACCTGTATCTGTCCACTCAGATCATGGAGCTTGGCATTCCGGTAGTTATGGCTGTCAACATGATGGATCTGGTTCAGAAGACAGGGAATAAAATCTATATTGACAAATTAAGCAAAAAGCTTGGCTGTGAGGTAGTTGAGATTTCTGCTTTAAAGGGAACTGGCATCAGTAAAGCTGCTGAAAGAGCTATTGCGGCAGCCCAGAAGAAAAGCAGCGTAACACCTGTTCATGAGTTTGCTCAGGAAGTTGAGGATGTGATCAAGACTGTTGAGACAAAGCTTACAGGTATTGTTGCTGAGGAGCAGAAGCGTTTCTTTGCTATCAAGCTTCTGGAGAAAGACAGCAAGATCACAGAACAGATGAAAAGCGTGCCGGATGTATCTATTGAGGTTAAGGCTCTTGAAGATAAATTTGATGATGATACAGAGAGTATTATCACCAATGAACGTTATGTATACATTTCTTCCATTATCGGACAGTGCTATTCAAAATCCGCAAAAGGAAAGAAACTTACAACATCTGACAAGATTGACCGTATCGTGACAAACCGCTGGCTTGCACTTCCAATCTTTGCAGTTGTAATGTTTGTTGTTTATTATGTATCAGTAACTACGGTTGGTACGATTGTAACGGACTGGACAAATGATGTTCTCTTTGGCGAGATCATCCCTCCTGCGATTGAATCTGCACTGGAGGCTGTTCACTGTGCTGCATGGCTGCAGGGACTGATCCTGGATGGTATTGTTGCTGGTGTTGGCGCTGTACTTGGTTTCGTACCGCAGATGCTGGTTCTGTTCTTCTTCCTTGCATTCCTTGAGTCCTGTGGTTACATGGCCCGTGTTGCATTTATTATGGACAGAATCTTCCGCAAATTCGGTCTGTCCGGTAAATCATTCATTCCTATGCTGATCGCATCCGGATGTGGTGTTCCTGGTGTTATGGCTTCCCGTACCATCGAGAATGACAGAGACCGTAAGATGACTATCATGACAACTACCTTTGTTCCTTGTGGCGCAAAGCTTCCGATCATCGCCATGATCGCAGGCGCATTCTTCGGCAACAGTGGATGGGTGGCTACAAGTTGCTACTTTGTAGGCATTGCGGCAATCATCTGCTCTGGTATTATCTTAAAGAAAACAAAGATGTTTGCAGGTGATCCGGCACCATTCGTTATGGAGCTTCCTGCATACCATTGGCCAACCGCCGGAAATATTTTAAGAAGCATGTGGGAGAGAGGCTGGTCCTTTATCAAAAAGGCCGGTACGATCATCCTTCTTTCAACCATCGTTCTGTGGTTCTTAATGGGCTTTGGATGGGAAGGCGGTTCCTTTGGAATGGTCGAGGAACTGAACAACAGTATCCTTGCAAAGATCGGTTCTGCAATTGCCTGGATCTTTGGACCTTTGGGCTGGACAAAAGCCGGCGAAGGCTGGAAGATGGCTGTTGCTGCTGTAACTGGTCTGATCGCAAAAGAAAACGTAGTAGCTACCTTTGGTATGCTGTTTGGCTTTGCTGAAGTTGCAGAAGACGGCGCTGAGATCTGGGGTAACCTGGCACAGGTTATGACACCTATCGCAGCATATGGATTCCTGGTATTCAACCTTCTTTGTGCACCTTGCTTCGCAGCAATGGGCGCCATCAAGAGAGAGATGAACAACAAAAAATGGTTCTGGTTTGCAATCGGATATCAGTGCGGTCTTGCTTATGTGGTTTCACTTTGTATCTATCAGATCGGTACACTGATCACTACTGGAACTTTCGGTATTGGCACAGTGGTTGCTTTCATACTGGTTGCATGCTTTATTTATCTGTTATTCAGACCATACAAAGAGAGCAATACATTAAAAGTAAGTGTAAAAGCCTGATAAAGACAGGCACTTTTACAGCCTGCATCCAACAGGGTGCAGGCTGTTACTGCATCAGCCAAGAGCAAAAGGAGGTGAGTTTTGGTGGGAGAACGAAAGGAAGAAGTGGTAAGGGAGTCTCAGTCATATGAGCGGACAAAAATGCAGAAAACCATGGTGATCCAGAAACTTCGTGAGCAAGGTTGCAGGATCACCAGGCAACGAAGGACGATCCTGGATATTATTCTGGAAGAGGAGTGCTCCTGCTGTAAAGAGATTTATTTTAAAGTTCAGAAAAAAGACAAGAATATTGGTCCTGCAACGATTTACCGTATGGTGAACGTACTTGAGAATATTGGAGCCATCAGCCGGAAAAACATGTATAAGATCGCAGACTGCAGTATCTGTTGTGAGGAAAAATCCTGTTATGTGAAATTAAGTGACGATACAATATGCAGGCTTTCTCCCGGAATGTGGCGGGAAGTAATGAAGGCAGGCATGAAAGAATGCGGATATATAAAGGAACAGGAAATCGCCAGTATTGAAATGAAGGCTTGCAAATGCGAAGCCTGAAAGCAGGCAGGGTAATTACAGGATATGGGAATGCATTTTACCTCTTGGCTGTGAGAATATTAAATAATTGAGAATGTTTCTCGATTAAGAAAAAGTTTCTGGACAAGCAAAAATACGAATGCTATAATGACTTTTAAACTTTTATAAAGGAAGAAAAGCAGCAGAGATTATCTGACTGCAAAATATAAGGAGGAATCTATTATGGCAGATTTGAACTGGAAAAAATCAGGATTATTTGCAGCAGGAGTTTTATTTGGCACGGCAGGCATCAAAGCACTGTCCAGTAAGGACGCAAAGAAGCTGTATACCAACTGCACAGCAGCTGTTCTTCGCGCAAAGGATTGCGTTATGAAGACAGTTACTACAGTTCAGGAAAACTGCGGTGACATTTATGAGGGGGCAAAGCAGATCAACGAAGACCGTGCTGCTGCTGAGGAGACTTTTGAGGATACTACAGACGAGGAAGTAAAGACAGACCAGGAAGTCAAGGCAGAAGAGGATAAAACAGAAGAGGATACATTCAAAGAGGCAGAATAAAGATGCGTTTTAATATTAAACATGAGATCCGGGGAAGAATCAGGATCCATATTTTCCAGAAACGGATGACTTATCAGCAGGCAGATATCCTGCAGTATTATCTGGAAAATACTGACGGAGTGATAACGGCAAATGTTTATGATAAAACCTGTGATGCCACCATCAGTTACAAGGGTGACAGGAAGGAGCTTCTTCGCAAGCTACAGTGCTTCCGCTATGAGAATGTGAAGGTTCCGACAGCTGTGCTGGATAGCTCCGGCAGGGAATTAAATGAACAGTATAAAGAGAAACTTGTTAATAAAGTGATCTTTCATTATGCAAGAAAGTTTATGCTTCCAATGCCATTTTCAGCCATCTATACAGGTGTGGTATCTGCAAAATATATCTGGAAAGGCCTGAAGACTTTATGGCAGCGCAAGATCGAGGTACCGGTACTGGATGCGACTGCTATCAGTGTTTCTATGATCCGGGGAGATTTTGGAACTGCCGGTTCTGTAATGTTCCTTTTGGGAGTAGGTGAACTGCTGGAGGAGTGGACCCATAAGAAATCAGTAGGCGATCTGGCTCGTACCATGTCCCTGAATGTGGGCAAGGTATGGCTGCGCACAGAAGATGAACAGGAAGTACTAACTGATGCAGATGTGATAAAGCCAGGTGACTGTGTGGTTGTGCATATGGGCAATGTGATCCCGTTTGATGGTACAGTCCTTGAAGGTGAGGCTATGGTGAACCAGGCTTCTCTTACAGGTGAGTCTGTACCAGTACGTCGTGTATCTGGCAACACCGTGTATGCAGGCACAGTTGTAGAAGAAGGAGAAGTGGTCTTTACTGTTTCCTCAGTAGGAGGCAGCAGCCGGTATGAAAAGATCGCTGCTATGATCGAAGATACCGAGAAACTGAAATCCGGACTGGAGAGCAAAGCAGAACATCTGGCAGACCGTCTGGTTCCATATACTCTTGGCGGCACGGGTCTGGTGTATCTTCTCACAAGAAATGCTACAAAGGCACTTGCAGTGCTGATGGTTGATTTTTCATGCGCCTTGAAGCTGGCAATGCCTATTTCCGTATTGTCTGCGATCCGCGAGGCTAACCGGTACAAGATCACAGTTAAGGGAGGCAAATTCCTGGAGGCTGTAGCTGAAGCAGATACCATTGTATTTGACAAGACAGGCACTCTTACCAAGGCAAAACCAACCGTAGCAAAGGTGATTTCTTTTGGCAGACACAGTGAAGATGAAATGCTTCGCCTGGCTGCCTGTATGGAAGAGCATTTCCCTCATTCCATGGCAAAAGCTGTAGTAAATGCTGCAAAGCAGAAAGGTCTTGACCATGAGGAGATGCATTCCAAGGTAGAGTATATTGTGGCCCATGGCATTTCCACATTTGTAAACGATCACAAAACTGTGATCGGAAGCTCTCATTTTGTATTTGAGGATGAGAAATGCAAGATCCCGCAGGGAATGGAAGAGAAGTTTGAACAGATTCCAGAAGAGTATTCCCACCTTTACCTTGCTATAGACGGTGAACTGGCTGCAGTGATCTGCATTGAGGATCCGCTGCGGGAGGAAGCACCGGAGGTGATCCGCAGGCTGAAAGACGCCGGATTTACCAAGGTGGTGATGATGACCGGGGATAGTGAGCGTACAGCAGCTGCAGTTGCCAAAAGGGTTGGGGTAGATGAATATTATTCAGAAGTCCTTCCTGGAGATAAAGCCAGATTCGTAGACAAGGAAAAAGCCGCAGGACGTAAGGTAGTGATGCTTGGAGATGGCATCAATGATTCGCCTGCACTTTCGGCGGCTGACGCAGGTATAGCTGTCAGTGAAGGTGCACAGATCGCAAGAGAAGTGGCAGATATTACCATTGGTATTGATGATCTGTATAGCCTTCTTGCGCTGAAATACATTAGTGATGAACTAATGAAGAGAATCAGATGCAACTACAGAACCATTGTAGGCTTTAATACAGGACTGATCATCCTGGGGGTGGCTGGTATCCTGCAGCCTACTACTTCAGCACTTCTTCATAATACCTCCACATTGCTGATTGGGATGAGGAGTATGAAGAATCTTCTCCCGGAATAAATAGAGGTCTGTATGGGCGAAAATGTGGTTATTATGAAGACGAACTAGTACAGTGAAAATCAGGTAAGTCAATATGGCGGTTACTTAATATTCACTGTACCAGTCACTGACATCATAATGAGAATTATTATACAAATAAGGGAGTCATCATCTATTGACAAAAAAGCATAGATAAAGTAATCTATCTATGTGGTTAGCAAATACTAACTACCAATAGGTGATGGCCTTATTTTTTTAAATGACGGTTAGATGCAACTTATATGTATTACAAATGACTAATTACCTATCATTAAATGAATACAAGAAGGAGGATTCATTTTGGCGGAAAACATAGAAAGATATCTGATTGAACATTGTTCCCCTACGCTGGCGTCTGTAAAGGCGGCCAATCTGTTTAATGCAGTGACAGAAGATGACCAGGAATTGGCTGAACAAGTCAAACAGTGGAATCGCCTGATGAATCCAAAGGGAGTTAAGCTTCTGGTTTTGCGTAATCATGGACGACGAGCACTTGTATATGTATATCGTGAGAAAAAGCTGCAGGAAAAGCTGGACGAATCCGGTGTTGCAGGTTTTCTGGAAAAGTACGGGTATACATCCACAGATGCAGGGTATGCATTGAACCGCCTTGTGGAACGGTTTTCCGGGCAGGAGGGATTTCCTCATGAAATTGGGATTTTTTTAGATTATCCACTTGGGGATGTGATTGGTTTTATCAAAAACAGCGGACAGAATTATAAGTGTGCAGGCTGTTGGAAAGTATACTGTAATGAATGTGAAACTATGAAGCTGTTTCATAAGTACCGGAAGTGCAGGGATATTTACCGCAGTCTGTGGCAAAATGGAAGAAGTGTTGTGCAGCTGACAGTAGCCGGTGCCAGTGCATGATGGGCTGACCTGGTGAAAAGTTTGCTTAACATAAAATTTAATATGAATGAAAGGGGTATTTATATTATGAGTAAAGTTGCAGTTGTTTTCTGGAGCGGAACTGGCAATACAGAGACTATGGCAGATAAAGTAGCGGAAGGCGCAAAAGAAGCAGGCGCTGAGGTTTCTGTTTTTAGTGCAGAGGATTTCTCTGCTGACAAAGTGGAGGAGTTTGACGGACTGGCATTCGGCTGCCCTGCTATGGGAGATGAAGAACTGGAAGATACTATTTTTGAACCGATGTATGCGGCGTGTGAGCCAAAGCTTGCAGGTAAAAAAGTAGGTCTTTTCGGATCCTATGGATGGGGAGACGGAGAGTGGATGCGTACCTGGGAAGAAAATGCAAAAGGTGCAGGTGTATCACTTGTCGCTGATCCTGTGCTTTGCAACGAGGAGCCGGATGATGATGCACAGGCAGCTTGCCAGGATCTTGGAAAAGCACTTGCCTGAAAATATTATGGGATATTTCTTTGAAAATGTCTAAAAATATTATAGCGCCCTATTGACAAAAAGGTCTAGGGTGCTATAATAATATCAAACATATGAATAAATGTTCATATGATAAAACGAAATTATGAAAGACCTTAAGCAGGATCGTAAGCAGCCGGTGAAGGTAGAAAAGGAGTAGACCATGAAAAAAACTTACAAAATCGACGTTGATTGTGCAAACTGTGCAAATAAGATGGAGGACGCTGCCAAGCATACCCCAGGAGTTAAGGATGCTACTGTAAACTTTATGACACTGAAGATGATCGTTGAGTTTGAAGATGGCCAGGATCCTAAGGCTGTTATGCAGGATGTATTGAAGAACTGCAAGAAAGTTGAGGATGATTGCGAGATTTTTCTTTAAGCTTTAGAGAGGCAGATTTACAGGAGGCATGAATCGTGAATAAGAAACAGAAAAAAATGTTCATTAGGATTATTATTTCCACTGCCCTGATTATTATTCTGTCATTACTTCCGGTAGAAGGATACGTGCAGTTCGCTTTGTTTATGATTCCTTATCTGGTGATCGGATATGATATTTTGAAAAAAGCATGGAAAGGGATCTTGAACAGACAGGCATTTGATGAGAATTTTCTTATGGCAGTGGCAACCATCGGTGCGATCGCCCTGAAGGATTACAAAGAAGGCGTAGCTGTTATGCTTTTCTATCAGATTGGAGAACTTTTCCAGAGCTATGCAGTAGGCAAGAGCAGGAAGAATATCAGTGAGCTGATGGATATCCGACCGGACTATGCCAATGTGGAAAAGGATGGTACCCTATGCCAGGTAGATCCGGATGAGGTAGAAGTGGGAACCGTGATAATTGTACAGCCTGGCGAGAAGGTGCCTATCGATGGTGTGGTAGTAGAAGGCCAATCCACGCTGAATACCAGTGCACTTACAGGAGAGAGCCTTCCAAGAGAGGTTGGTTGTGATGACGAGATCATCAGCGGATGTATCAATCTGAATGGTGTGTTGAAGATCCGTACTACCAGGGAGTTTGGTGAGTCTACTGTATCCAAGATTCTGGATCTGGTAGAGAATTCCAGCTCCAAGAAGTCAAGATCTGAGAATTTTATTTCCAAATTTGCCAAATATTACACACCTGCAGTATGCTACTCTGCGCTGGCACTGGTGATCATTCCTCCGATTGTAAGGATGGCTGTTATGGGCCTTTCTCCGGAGTGGGGGGACTGGATCTACAGAGCACTTACTTTCCTTGTAATCAGTTGTCCGTGTGCCCTTGTGATCAGTATTCCGCTAAGTTTTTTTGCAGGGATCGGCGGAGCCAGTAATCAGGGAATCCTTGTAAAAGGATCCAATTATCTTGAAACATTGTCCCAGACAAAGTACGTTGTATTTGATAAAACAGGCACTATGACAAAAGGTGTGTTTGAAGTTGCAGGCATCCATCACAGTGACATGAGTGATGACAAGCTTCTGGAGTATGCAGCACTTGCAGAGTGTGCATCTTCCCATCCGATCAGCAAAAGCCTGAAAAAGGCTTATGGCAAAGCGATAGACAGAAGCCGTGTGACAGATATTGAAGAGATCAGCGGCAATGGTGTGATTGCCAAGGTTGATGGAATATCCGTAGCAGCTGGCAACACCAAGCTGATGGATCATTTGGGCATTAAATATATAGATTGTCATCATGTAGGCACAATTGTCCATATGGCCGTTGACGGTAAATATGAGGGACATATCCTCATTGCAGATATTATCAAACCCCATGCAAAAGAAGCAATCCAGGCGCTGAAAAAGGCTGGAGTCAGGAAAACGGTCATACTTACCGGAGACACTAAGAAAGTAGCTGATCAGGTTGCAGCCGAGCTGGCAATCAATGAGGTTTACAGTGAATTGCTTCCGGCAGACAAGGTAACTAAAGTAGAGGCACTTCTTTCTACAAAAGGTGAAAAAGAGAAACTGGCATTTGTAGGTGATGGTATTAATGATGCCCCTGTTTTGTCCAGAGCCGACATCGGTATTGCCATGGGAGCGCTTGGTTCTGACGCTGCGATTGAAGCAGCGGATGTGGTGCTGATGGATGATGACCCTCTGAAAATCTCAAAGGCGATCAGGATTTCCAGAAAGTGTCTTAGGATCGTTTATGAGAATATCTGGTTTGCTCTTGGTATCAAAGGGATTTGCTTGCTCCTTGGTGCTCTCGGTATTGCAAATATGTGGATGGCAATTTTTGCAGATGTGGGAGTTATGGTGATCGCCGTACTGAATGCAACAAGAGCTTTGTTTGTAAAGAATCTTTAAATTCAAAATAGGTAATTGCGAAACTCAAATTTGAAATATGAGAGCAGTTATCCACAATAAATGGAGATGATAAATGCAGAAACGTTAAATGACGAAATA